>NZ_JBHYJC010000056.1:0-40358 GCF_042749045.1 Streptomyces sp. NPDC059008
GTGCTGTTGCCGTTCTTCTCGTTCATGACGTTCCTGATCGCGGTGCCGACCGGTGTGAAGTTCTTCAACTGGATCGGCACGATGTGGAAGGGCTCACTGTCCTTCGAGACGCCGATGCTGTGGGCGATCGGCTTCCTGATCACCTTCGTCTTCGGTGGTCTGACCGGTGTCATCCTGGCCTCGCCGCCGATGGACTTCCACATCTCCGACTCGTACTTCGTCGTGGCCCACTTCCACTACGTCGTCTTCGGCACGGTCGTCTTCGCGATGTTTTCCGGTTTCCACTTCTGGTGGCCGAAGTTCACCGGCAAGATGCTGGACGAGCGGCTCGGCAAGATCACGTTCTGGACGCTGTTCATCGGCTTCCACGGCACGTTCCTCGTCCAGCACTGGCTCGGTGCCGAGGGCATGTTGCGCCGTATCCCCGACTACCTCGCTGCCGACGGTTTCACCACCCTCAACACCGTCTCCAGCATCTTCTCCTTCGTCCTCGGACTCTCCCTCCTGCCGTTCCTCTACAACGTCTGGAAGACGGCGAAGTACGGCAAGAAGATCGAGGTCGACGACCCGTGGGGCTACGGCCGTTCGCTGGAGTGGGCGACGTCCTGCCCGCCGCCGCGGCACAACTTCCTCACCCTGCCGCGCATTCGCTCCGAATCCCCGGCGTTCGACCTGCACCACCCGGAGATCGCGCGAGAGGTCGCGTCCCTGGCGAATTCGGAGGCCACGCACAGCACTGAAATCGGGTCCCGCGTATGAACGAGCCCGTGCACATGAATGAACCCCTGCAGATGGAACGCGCAGTCAACGAGATCGAGGGGTATCTCCTCTGGGAGGCGGAGAAGGACCGCGCCCGCACCCGCGCGGCTGCCTTCTGCGCCGGCCTGCCCTGGCTCACCGACACCCAGCGGCAGGAAGTGGAACTGCGCTATTGCGAGGATCAGCGCGACGCCTCGCGGGCCTATCTGGAGCGCATCGCGGTCCGCAGCGCCACTCTGCGGACCGAATACCGGAGTGTCTACCGGGCGCTCAGGCGTCGGCTGATCACCGCGTTCGTCAGCGGCACGCTGTCCGTGGCGGTGCTGGTGACCGTGGCGGCCGTCGGCCTGACCACACGCTGAGCGGTTCCGCGCGGTACGCCCGCGGTTCCTGCGAGGTCCTCGCGCGGTCCGCGCTCAGCCGGTGACGGTGATCTGGGACGTGGGGTCGGTGGTGTCGGTGACCTGGTAGGTGGCGTTGAACGTCGAGCTGGTCGCACTGGTCGGGCAGCCGAAACCGCCCACCACCTTCACCGGCACCGCCGCATTGGTGAAGGCGAGGGTGGACGGTGCGCCATTGGTCCAGGTGCCGTTCACCGTCGCCGCCGTGGTGGGGGCCGCGGTGACGGTGCAGGATGCCAGCCCGCTGGTCCTGAGGACGAATCCGCCGGAGGGAATGGTCAGTCCGGCGGTCACCGGCGTCCCGTTCTGCATGGCCACACCCCATGTGCCGGACGTGCTCACGGTCGCGCTGACACCGGGCATGCTCGTGGTGCAGGAGCCGTATGTGGCCGGGGTCGTGGAACTGCTCACCGACCCGGCTTCGTTGTGGTTGTCGGGTGCGGCCGGCACCTGCCCGCTGGAAGTCGAGGCCGTACAGGTGACGGTCACCGAGCCGGCGGTGAAGGTGGCCTTGCCGCTGAGCGCGGCGGTGAAGCCGTGGCCCGCGGGGGTCACAGTCGTGGCGGCCTCAGCGGCTGCCGGAGCCCCGCCGGACTGCGCCGCGGCAGAGGCCGGTACACCGATGGACAGTGCGGCTAACGCGGCGATCCCTGCGCCGGCGGTCCGCACTGCGTGCCTACGGGACGTACGGCGGGCAGTGCGGGGGTTGGGCTGCGAGAGCTGCATGGGCTGTGTGGTGCGTGTGAGCTGCGTGGGCTGTGTGGTGTGTGTGGGCTGCGTCATCGTCATTTTGAGTTTCCTTCCCGAGGGGGGCGGGAGCGCGAGGTGGGGGAGCGGGGGGTATGGGGAGTACGGGGGGAGTGCGGGAAGCGCGACGTACGGGACTACGCGGCGGGGGGATGGAAGACGCGGTCGCGCGGCAGGCGATGGAGCGGTGGAGGGGCGTCCTGCCGACCGGTCGCGAGGGCATGCGGCCATGCGGCCATGCGCCGTCAGGTCACGAGGGCATGCGGCCATGCGCCGTCAGGTTTCGTTCGTGTGGTGCTCGCCGACGACCGGCTGCCAGGCGAAGATCATCGAACCGCCGAGAATTCCGATGACCGTGCCGATCAGAAAGCCCCCGAGGTTGGACATCACCAGTGCGGCCGCCGCACACAAGACGGTGAGTACGCCCGCGATGCCCCGGTAGTGCGGCGCGAACCACGCCGAGAGCCCCATCACGATCATCACCAGCCCCATCAGTATTGAGGGGATACCGGCGATGCCCTGTTGCAGCATGACCTTCAGCGGCGCCAGAGGGATGGCGCAGATCTCGACGCCGGCGACAAGGGCCGCCAGACCGCCCCAGAAGGGCCGCCCCGTCCGCCAGCGCCGCCAGGTCAGAAGCATTCCTTCTTGCCCTTGGAGATCTTCATGCTCAGCCCGGAGAGCTTGAACGTTCCCGCGTTGGTGGCCCAGGCGGTCTGCCGCAGTTTGCCAATGCTGACGTCGTCGGCCTGTTGAGCGAAGAGGTCCTGCATGCCCTGGGCGCTGGCCGGTCCCTTGTCCAGGGTGGAGGCGTCCCGGCCGATCTCGATGTTGTTGAAGGACGCGTTGCCGGAGAGCTGGGTGGCGTCCACGAACAGGTTGGCCGCCTCGACGGGCTTGGTGCCCGTACCGGCATGGAGATTGAGCGAGATGTCGCCGATGACCGGCAGATGAGTGACCACCGACTGACAGAGATTGTTCAGTTGTGCCGTCCTGATGGCGGTGACCGCGACCGGGAGAAGCTCCCCCCTGGCATTGGTGTCGACACTGCCGTACTGGGCGAATCCCTCGCCCTTGAGGCCGTCCGCGGACACCTTGAACTGCTGTCCCGATACGGCGAATGACGCCGCCAGTGCCCCGTTGGCCAGGGCGATGCCCAGGGCCGCCGTGCCGGCGAGGGCCGGGACGGACAGCACGGCGAACCTCCGCCAGCTGATGCGTCCCGTGACAGGTCTGCCGTGTGCGTCCTTCATGGTGTGAGTCCCCTTCGAAGAGCGTGGAGCGCACTGTCGCAACACGTGGGGGGAGAGACGTCGATGCGTTACGTCGCGGTGCGTCGTGCCGCATCGTGATGTGGGGTGTGGTGCACCGTGATACGGGTGTGGTGCTCCGCGGTGCTGCGTGGCGCACCGCGGTACCGGGTGGTGCTGAAGACGCGCGTGAGGTGCCGAGCCGAGCCGATCCGAGCCGGTGTGTGCATGGGGGGAGAGCGCGTGCGGCCCCACCCGGCGGGCTACCGCACCGTGCCCCAATGCGGTGTGCCGGGTGAACTGAGTGAGCGGGGTGAACTGGACGATCTCCGTGACTCGGCGAACCGAGCAACCGCCAAGTGTTACTGGCGAGTTGAATGTAAGTCCGCCCATGGCTACTGGCAAGGTTGAGAGACGAACAGTTTCGGACATACCGCTGCGCCCGATGGTCGGCGACGACCACTGAGCGCAGTGAATTCGACAGTCGCCTGTCGGACCGTCAGCTCCTTCAGCCCGCCGGGAGAGCGGCGGCGGCCGGGTGCGCCGCGGCGGCGTGCATCGGCCCGCTTATCGGCCCCATCGACCCCTCACCTGTAGCGAACCTGAAGCTCCTTCACACCGTTGAGCCACGCCGAGCGCAGCCGCCGTGGATCACCGGCCAGCGAGATTCCGGGCATGGCGTCCGCGATGGCGTTGAAGATCAGGTTGATCTCCAGGACCGCCAGGGATTTGCCGAGGCAGAAGTGAGGCCCGCCGCCCCCGAAACCCAAGTGCAGATTGGGGTCTCGCGTGATGTCGAAGACCTCGGGGTGGTCGAAGACCTCGGGGTCGTTGTTGGCGGAGGAGTAGAAGAGCCCGACCCGCTGACCCTTCTTGATCTTTGCTCCGCCCAGTTCGGTGTCCTGGGTGGCGGTGCGCTGAAAGGAGACCACCGGCGTCGCCCAGCGCACGATCTCCTCGGCCGCCGTCGCGGGACGTTCGCGCTGGTAGAGCTCCCATTGGTCGGGATGGGTGAGGAAGGCGTGCATGCCGTGCGTGATGGCGTTGCGGGTCGTCTCGTTGCCGGCGACCGCCAGCAGCAGGACGAAGAACCCGAATTCGTCGGAGCCGAGATTCCCCTCGTGCTCGGCCGCCACCAGTTGGCTGACGATGTCCTTGGCCGGGCATTCCTTGCGTGCTGCGGCCAGGTTCATCGCGTACGAGATCAGCTCCATCGCCGCGTTGGTGCCGACCTCTTCGGTGATGGCCAGTTCCGGGTCGTCGTACGCGACCATCTTGTTCGACCAGTCGAAGATGCGGGCCCGGTCGTCCTGGGGGATGCCGATGAGCTCGGCGATGGCCTGGAGGGGCAGCTCGCAGGCGACATCGGTGACGAAGTCCCCGGTGCCCTTCTCCCGCGCCTCGGCGACGATCCGGGCCGCCCGGTCACGCAGCGCCTCCTCCAGGGCGCGAATGGAGCGCGGGGTGAATCCCCGCTGCACGATCTGGCGGACCCTGGTGTGTTCGGGCGGGTCCATGTTCAGCATGATCAGCTTCTGTACGTCGATCTGGTCGCGGGTCATGGCCGAGTTGAAGCGGATGATCGAGGTGTTGAGGTTCGCGGAGAAGAGCTCCGGCTTGGTGGACACCTCCTTGACGTCCTGATGGCGGGTGACGACCCAGTAGCCGTCGTCGTCGAAGCCGGCGATGCCGTGCGGCTGGGCGTTCCACCACACGGGCGCGGTCTGCCGCAGCTGGGCGAACTCGGGGAGCGGAACGCGGGACTGGTAGACGTCGGGGTCGGTGAAGTCGAACCCCTCGGGCAGCGCTGGGCATGGCATCGGCGACTCCTGGTCCGTGGTTCCATCCGGGACTTCTGACGGCTCATCAGGTGTGGGGTCGCGGTGAAGGTAGTAACGAGTTCTATAAGTGGCAAGGGGTGGCGCGACTCCTGTTGCGGACAAGGGGCTTGCATGCCTCTTGCGCCCCGGAGGGCGGCTCATAAGACTGTTTGCGGAACTAGAACGCGTACTAGTTCTTCTTCCGTGGGTGCCGGGACGCCCGCGGGCGCGAGGAGAGGACGAGTCAGTCATGGCCGCGGAACCCGTCATCGTCGAAGCAGTACGCACTCCCATCGGCAAGCGCCAAGGTGCGCTCGCCAACCTCCACCCCGCCTACCTCCTGGGCGAGACATACCGCGAACTCCTCGCGCGTACGGGCATCCAGCCCGACTGCGTCGAACAGATCGTCGGCGGCACCGTGACCCACGCCGGCGAACAGTCCATGAACCCGGCGCGCAACGCCTGGCTGACGATGGGCCTTCCGTACGAGACCGCGGCGACCACCGTGGACTGCCAGTGCGGTTCCTCCCAGCAGGCCAACCACATGGTCGCCAACATGATCGCGAGCGGTGTCATCGACATCGGCATAGGCTGCGGCGTCGAAGCGATGTCCCGGGTGCCGCTCGGCAGCGGCTCCAAGCACGGCCCCGGCAAGCCCTGGCCCGACGAGTGGAACGTCGATCTGCCGAATCAGTTCGAGGCGGCCGAACGCATCGCCCGCAACCGGGGGCTGACCCGGGAGAACGTCGACTCGCTCGGTCTGATCTCGCAGGAGCGGGCCGCCGCTGCCTGGGCGGAGGAGCGGTTCAAACGGGAGACGTTCGCCGTCCAGGTGCCCACCACGGAGGACGAGCAGGCCGCCGGGCAGGGCATGTGGCGGCTGGTCGACCGCGACGAGGGCCTGCGCGACACCAGTATGGAGGCGCTGGGCGGCCTCAAGCCCGTGATGCCGACCGCAGTCCACACGGCGGGCAACTCCTCGCAGATCTCCGACGGCGCCGCCGCGGTGATGTGGGCGTCGAAGCGGATGGCGCGCGCCCTCAAACTCAAGCCACGGGCCCGCATCGTGGCCCAGGCGCTGGTCGGCGCCGATCCGCACTTCCACCTGGACGGCCCGATCGACGCCACCCGCGCCGTGCTCGGCAAGGCTGGTATGTCCCTCAAGGACATCGACCTGGTCGAGATCAACGAAGCCTTCGCCTCCGTCGTGCTCTCCTGGGCGCAGGTCTTCGAACAGGACCTGGAAAAGGTGAACGTCAACGGGGGCGCCATCGCCCTGGGGCACCCGGTCGGCGCCACCGGCGCCCGGCTGATCACCACCGCCCTCCATGAACTGGAGCGCAGAGACAAGGAATTCGCCCTCATCACGATGTGCGCGGGCGGGGCACTGGCCACAGGGACGATCATTCAGCGGATGTAGCGGATGTAGCGGATGTAGCGGATGTAGCGGATGTAGCGGATGTAGCGGATGTAGCGGTTGTGCCGACTGTGGTGGCTGCGGCGGTGGCAGGGGGGCGGCTCAGGGGGTGTGGCTGCTTATGTTTTTTCCCCGCCGCCCACCCCCCTTACGGGGGGTGGGCGGGTGTAGTGAGGTCCTTGCGCGCGATGGAGCGGCAGGCCGCTCCCAACCTGCGGAAAACCGCAGGTGAGTTGTACGGGAAACCGCATTCTGCGACGAGCGGCATCTCCGTACCGTCGAAGACATGACGAACAGCACTCAGCAGCCCGCACCGCATTCACCTGCGGCTTCCTCTTCACCTGGAGCCTTAACCCCAGCTTCGGCTCCACCCTCATCTGCGTCCGGCGCATCGTGCTTGTCCGACGCCCCGCGCGGACCGAGCGGGCGCCGTCGCGTCTCACGCGGTCTGGCCACCGGTGCCGCCCTTCTGCTCGCGGCGCTCACGACGGCCCCGGCCCTCGCGACTTCCTCGGCCTACGCATCGCAGCCCACTGGACAGGAGCAGACGAAGGCGGCAGGTGCCGGCGCCGGCGCCGCATCCCGCACGGCGACCTGGCGTGGGAAAGTCCTCTCCATCACGCCTCTGGGCCGGCGGAGCAGAGCCGAGATCATCGCCCAGGCGCAGAAGGCGGGCCTGGACGCGGAGACCGCGCGGCACGGCGTCGCCGCATACCGCCTCACCTACCGCACGATCACCCCCGATGGCCGGCCCACCAGCGCGTCCGGTCTGCTGGCACTCCCCGTCGGCACCAGCCACCGTCACCTCCCGCCCGTGATCCATGCTCACGGCACCCTTGCCTACCGGGGCTATGCGCCCTCGGTCGCGGAAGGCCCCGACCGAGCGGTATCGGTGCTGTACGCATCCGCCGGCCGCGTAGCCCTCGCCCCCGACTACCTGGGCCTCGGCACAGGCCCCGGCCGCCACCCGTACATGGACGCCCGATCCGCGGCATCGGCCTCCCTGGACATGCTCCGGGCGGCCCGTTCGGCCGCTCCGAAGCTCGGCGCCGCTCTCGATCGCACGGTGTCCGTCACCGGCTTCTCACAGGGCGGGCAGGTCGCCATGGCACTGGGCCGTGAGCTGGACCGCGGCGCTGATCCCCGATTCCGCCTGGGAACGCTCGCCCCGGTCGCGGGACCGTACGACCTGGACGGCAGCGAACTCCCCGGGATGTTCGACGGCCGAGTCGACCCGCAGTCCGCCGTCTTCTACGTCTCCTTCTTCCTCACCGCCCAGAACCGCCTGCACCCGCTCTACGACGATCCGAGCGATGTGTTCCGAGCCCCCTATGCCGACCGCGTCGAGGACCTCTTCGACGGTGACCACCCGGCGGAGGACATCGCCGGCAAACTGCCCGAGCGCCTCGAAGACCTGCTGACCGACACCTGGTACCAGAAACTTCAGCGCCCGTCCGGCGCTCTGCTGGAATCCCTTCGTGCCAACGACCGCACCTGTGACTGGCAGCCCGGCCGAGGCATTCGGATAACCCTCTACTCCGCAACCGGCGATCGCGACGTACCGATAGCCAACACCCGCAGCTGCGCGCGGGAACTGGCGCGGTACGGCGCTCGGGCCACGGTCGTCGACCAGGGCGCGGACGCCGACCACTACACCTCGTTCCTGCGCTCGGAGCCTGCGATAGCCCGTTCCTTGCCCGTCTCCCGCTGAGCCCGTCTCCCGTTGAGCCCGGTTCCGCACGGGCCCAGGGCAGCCGGCGAGGCGAGGCGCGGTCGTCCAGGTCAGGCGGCCCCGCGGGGTGGATCAGAGGTGAAGGTGACAGGGACGTCGAAGGCGGCGCGGCGGGTGGCGCGGCGCAGTGCCTTGAGGACGGTGCCGCCCAAGGTGAAGGTGAGGATCACGGTGACCAGGGCGCGGGGCAGGTCCCAGCCGAGGGAGGTGGCAAGGCAGTAGGCGATATAGCGGGCGAGGTTCTCTTCCAGCGGATCGCCCGGGACGAAGGAGACCCCCGAGGTCATGCCGGCGATATAGGGCCACCCCTGGAGGTTCATGATGAGGCCGTAGAGGACCGCGGAGACCGCGCCGTAGGCGGCGAGCATGGCCAGCTCGCGGCGGCCGCGGAGCCGGTCGGGCCCCGGCAGCAGGCCGGCGCCCATCGACACCCATCCCATCGTCAGCATCTGGAACGGCATCCATGGGCCGACTCCGCCGGTCAGCAGCGCCGACGCGAACATCGCCACGGAGCCCAGCACAAAGCCGAATCCGGGCCCGAGCACCCTGCCCGACAACACCATCAGAAAGAACATCGGCTCGATTCCGGCCGTTCCCGCGCCCAGCGGGCGCATGGCGGCTCCGGCCGCGGCCAGTACGCCGAGCATGGCGATGGCTTTGGCGTCCAGGCCGGTGTCGGCGATGGTCGCGACGACCACGGCCAGCAGCATCGGCAGCAGCGCGGCGAACAGCCAGGGCGCGTCCTTGGAATGGGCGAGGCCGGAGGCGGAATCGGCGAGCAGCGGCCATCCGAAAGCCATCACGCCGATGGCTGAGACCAGGGCCAGTGCGGCGATGGACCGGGGACCGAGCCGTACTGCCCGGGCCTGACGGCTCGTGCGGAGGGGGGAGCCGACGCAGACGCTGGAGGTGGAGGTGGAGGTGGAGGTGGCGCCCACGCCGACGCCCACGCCGACGCCGACGCCGACCCCGACGTCGGAGTCGGAATCGGAGTCGGAGTCGGAGAGGAGGTGGCTGTCGTCAGGGTGCTGTGGGTGCGAGGTCATCCGGTGGCCTCCAGAGCGTGGGCCACCTGAGGAACGGTCAGCCAGGGCAACGGAGCGAGCACCTTGGCTACCTGCGGAGCAAAGGAGGGAGAGGAGACCACGATCTCGTCGGTGGGACCGTCGGCGACGACCTCACCGTCCGCGAGGATCACCACGCGGTGCGCCAGTTCGGCGGCGAGTTCCACATCGTGAGTGGCCAGGATGATGGCGTGGCCGTCGGCGGCCAGGGTGCGCAGGACTTCGATCAGGCGGGCCTTGGCGGCGTAGTCCAGGCCGCGGGTGGGCTCGTCGAGGAGGAGCAGCGGAGGACGTGCGGTCAGTACGACGGCGAGGGCGAGCGCGAGGCGTTGGCCCTCGGACAGATCACGGGGGTGGGCAGAGTCCGGAACACCGGGCAGCAGTTGGGTCACCAGGGCCCGGCAGCTGCCGGCGGGAGCGCCCGCGTCCTGGTCCGCCATGGTGCATTCGGCGGCGACGGTGTCCGCGTAGAGCAGGTCGCGGGGTTCCTGGGGAACCAGCCCGACGTGTCGCAGAAGGGCACGGGGGCTGGTGCGGTGAGGAGTGGCGTCGCCCACGCGGACCGTACCGGCGGAGGGCTGGTGCATTCCGACGAGGGTGCCGAGGAGCGTGGACTTTCCCGCGCCGTTGCGCCCCATCAGGGCAACGGTCTCGCCGGCCCGGACGTTCAGATCCACCCGATACAACGCGTCCATGTGCCCCCGGCGAACACCGAGCCCGGAGACCGCCGCGACGGCACCGCTCGGAGCTCGCGCGACCACACCGTCCGGGACCCGTGCGGCGCGACCGCCTCGGATCGCCGGAGCAGTCTCTGCCTCGGCACCTGCCTCGGCACCTGCCTCGGCACCTGCCTCGGCGCCCGTCCCGGCGCCTGTCCCGGCCCCTGTCCTGGTCTCTGCCGCGGCGACCGTCTCGGCACCCGGCCGGGCCGTTGTCCCGGGACCCGCTCCGGCAACCGCCTCGGCGCCGGGTGGTGTGGTGCCGGGGGCCGGGGAGGGGGCCGTCCCGGGGGAGCTCGTTCCCGGGGCGGGCGGGGTCACTCCCGTCAGGCGTTCGCGGAGGGCGGTGGCCTTGCGGCGGGCGTCGCGGACGGTGAGGGGGAGGGGGGACCAGTCGGCCAGGCGGCCGAGGGCGACCACCGGTGGGTGGACGGGGGAGATGGCCATGATGTCGGCGGGCGTTCCCATCACGGGGGCGGCGCCGGGGGAGGGGAGGAGGATGACCTGGTCGGCGTATTGGACGACGCGCTCCAGGCGATGTTCGGCCAGCAGGACGGTCGTGCCGAGGTCGTGGACCAGGCGCTGGAGTACGGAGAGCACCTCTTCGGCGGCGGCCGGGTCGAGGGCCGAGGTCGGCTCGTCGAGTACCAGGACCTTGGGGTGGGTGGTGAGGACCGAGCCGATCGCCACCCGTTGCATCTGGCCGCCCGAGAGGGTGGTGATGGCGCGGTCGCGCAGGTCGGCCAGGCCCAGCAGGTCCAGGGTCTCCTCGACGCGGCGGCGCATCACACCGGGGGCGAGCCCGAGGGATTCCATACCGTAGGCGAGTTCGTCCTCGACGGTGTCGGTGACGAAGTGCGCCAGGGGGTCCTGGCCCACGGTGCCGACGACGTCGGCGAGTTCGCGTGGCTTGTGGGTGCGGGTGTCGCGGCCGTCGACGGTGACGCGTCCGTGCAGAGTGCCGCCGGTGAAGTGGGGGACCAGCCCGCAGACGGCGTTCAGGACGGTGGACTTGCCGACGCCGGACGGGCCGACCAGGAGGCACAGTTCGCCTTCGGGGACGGTCAGGTCGATGCCTTGGACCGTGGGTGCCGCGCCGTCGCCGTAGGTGACCGACACCTGCTCGAACCGGATCACTGGGTCGGCTCCTTCTTGTACGGAGGGGGATCGTCGGGGTGGCTGTGGCCCCCGCCGCGGCCGTCACCAGGATCACGGTCCTGGCCCCGGTCCTGGCCCCGGCCCCGGTCCTGGCCCCTGCCCTGGTTCTGGACCTGGCCCTGGCTGTGACCGCGCCTGTGGCTGTGGCTGTGGCTGTGACCGCGGCTGCGGAGCCGGCTGAGGTTGCCGCCGTCGTGGCCCGTGCTCGTACGGTCCGTATCGCGAGGGCTCGTACGGTCCGGACCGCGGGGGTCCGTACGGTCCGGACCCCTGCTCGAGCGGTCCCCGTGCCCGGATCGGCTGCCGCGCTCCCTCGGGCCCTGCGGCCGGGTTCCGCGCCGCACTCGGTCCGTGGGCCTCGGGAGGGGTGCCACCACCGCGGGGAGCAGTCCCAGCAGCACGGACGCCGCGGGCCAGAGCGGAAGCACAGGGGTAGTGAGGGGGACGGCGGGCGGGTGGAGGGCAGCCGGTGCGTAGGCGTTCGCCCAGATCATCAGGGCGGCCACGGCGATGCCGGAGCCCGCGACGAGCCAGGCCCGCGGGCCCCAGCGTTCGGGGCGGTAACGGGTGCGCAGGGAGCGGCGGCCGCCGAGCCACAGGCCGGCGAGGGCGGCCGCCAGCCCGGCGAGGAGCAGCGGCAGACCGTAGCCGGCGCCGGTGCCGCCGAGCAGGCCGTAGGTCCCGGCGCAGATGCCGAGCAGGCCGCCGAGGGTGAGGACGGAGGTGAGGTGACGTACGGCGCGGGGCACTTGGGCGCTGCGGCCGTAACCGCGGGCGTCCATGGCCGCGGCCAGGGCCACGGAGCGCTCCAGCGCGCCCTCCAACACCGGTACGCCGACCTGGAGCAGTGCCTTGAAGCCGCGGTCGGGGCGGCCGCGCAGCCGTCGGGCGGCGCGCAGCCGCTGGACGTCGGCGACCAGGTTGGGTGCGAAGGTCATGGCGACGACGACTGCCACCCCCGCCTCGTACAGCGCGCCGGGCAGGGACTTCAGCAACCGCGAGGGGCTGGCCAGCGCGTTGGCGGCGCCCACGCAGATGAGGAGGGTGGCCAGCTTCAGTCCGTCGTAGAGCGCGAAGACCATGCCCTCCGCCGTGACCCGGCCGCCGATCCGGACGCCCTTCGCCCAGTCGGGCAGCGGCACTTCGGGCAGCGTGACGAGGGTGTGCGTACCGGGGATGGGGGAGCCGAGGACGAAGGCGAAGGCCAGCCGAATGGCGATCACGACGAGGCCGAGCTTGACGAACGCGCCGTACGAGCGGGCCCAGGGCGCGTCCGTGCGCCGCGCCGCGACGACATAGCCGGCCACGCCCACCAGCAGCCCCAGCAGCAGCGGGTTGGTGGTGCGGGAGGCCGCGGTGGCCAGGCCGAGGGCCCACAGCCACCAGGCGCCGGCGTGCAACGCGGTGGTACGGGTCGCCTGCGGGGCGCTCATCCGCGCCGACGGCGCGCCTGCCACACGGCCGCCGCACCCAGTACGACGACGGCCGCGACACCGCCGAGCAGCCCGGCGGACGGCCCGCCGTCACCCTCGGAGCCGGCCCCCTTCGCCCCGTCCGTGCCCTTCGCGCCGGCCGCACCTCGCCGGTCGGCGGACTTCTCCGGGTCGGCGGACTCCTTCGCCCCGTCCGACCCGCTCACCTGGTCCGCGCACCCCGACTCCGGGTAGCCGGCGATGGCGCACAGCAGTGCATTGGGGTCATAGCGCAGCGACCCGGCGACCGCGGCCAGTGCCTCGCCCGCCGAGGCGTCCTCGGCCACCTGGGCGCACTCCGTCCGGGCCTTCGGCGGCCGCTCGCCGTCGGGAGCGTCCGCCGCGGTGCCGAAGTCGATGACGACGCCGA
Source organism: Streptomyces sp. NPDC059008 (assembly GCF_042749045.1). Lineage (NCBI taxonomy): Bacteria > Bacillati > Actinomycetota > Actinomycetes > Kitasatosporales > Streptomycetaceae > Streptomyces > Streptomyces sp. NPDC059008. The sequence goes on from NZ_JBHYJC010000056.1 coordinate 12,910, forward strand.
TCCGCTTGCGGCCGTCCTTGGCGGGCGTCTCGCGGCAGATCGCGTCGAAGTCGGCGGCCGCGCGCGGCTTGCCGGCCGCGGCGGAGTCGGCGCTGACGGTGAAGCGGAAGCCCTCGACCGCGCCGTCGGCCGGGCGCACCGTTGCCGGCCCCTGAGTGGCGTAGGCCCAGGAGCCGCCGCTGCCGCCGTCCCAGAAGGACCAGTAGCGGTACTCCTGCGCGTGGGCCGGCCCGGTGGCCAGCCCGGTGACCGCGCCGGCCAGCAGCAGCACGCCGGCGATCCGGGTGCGCCGCATCGGCTGCAGCAGCTGCCTCGGCCGCATCAGAGCGCGTTCTTCTTCTTACGGCCGCTCAGCAGGAAGCCGATGCCGGCGCCGAAGGCGAGCGCGACCCCGACGACCCACCAGACGTTGACGCCGCCGTCGCCGTCCTTGTGGTCCTCGGTGCCCTCGGCGGCCGGCGAGGCGGTACCGGCAGGCTTGGGCCCGGTCGCGTTCAGCGCGGCCACCAGGTCGCTGCCTCCGAAGGAGCGCGGGTCGGCGCCGGTGGCGTGCGCGGCGAGCACCAGCTGGGCGTAGGCGGCCGGACCGTTCTCCTTGGCCCAGCCCGCGGCGTTCTTCTCCAGCCACTTCAGCGGCTTCTGGGCGGCGGCCCCGTGCGAGCCGGCCGCCAGCGCCACCACGGCATCCGCGGTGTTGCCGACATCGGGCTGCTCCTCCTGGCCCGGCATCGCGGAGAGCAGATGCTGTCCGTTCCGGTCGAGCTGGTCGACGAGGTAGGCGGCGCCGCCGTCCGCGGCCCGCGCCGCATCGGCGGACTTCTCCGGCTTGCCGTCCTTGCAGGTCAGAGGCTTGACGGGGGTGTCAGCCCCCTTCTTGGCCGGTGCGACGACGAAGCCCTTGCCCAGGGCTCCGGTGGCGGCGGCCGCGGTGGCGTCCGCGTTCGGCGCCGCGCCCTTGAGCTGGAAGGTGAACGCGCCGTGCTCGCCCTCCTTCGCCGCGCAGCCCAGCTGGAAGGTCAGCAGCGCGTCGTAGGGAGTCCTGCCGCCCTTCTTCGACGTGACCGACTCCGGCTTCTCGCCGGCCGCCGTGAGCGCGCCGATGACGACGGAGGTGGAGTTGGCGTCGCTGGCCGAGCCGGCCATCGAGCTCCAGCCGCCGTCGTCGTTCTGCACCGACTTCAGCCAGCTCACGGCCTTCTTCACGGTCTCGCCGTGCCCGCCGAGCGCGGCCAGCGCCTGCACCGCGGCGGCCGTCTGGTTGGTGTCCCGCATCGCCTTCGCGTCACAGGGCTGCTTCGGCTCGGCGCGGAAGGCGGTGAACGAGCCGTCGGCGCACTGCTGCCCGACCAGCCAGTCCACGGCCGAGGCCGCGGGCCGTACGCCGACCGTGTCCTGCGCCAGCAGCGCGAGCGACTGCCGCCAGACACCGTCGTACTGCGGGTCCTTGGTGCCGTACAGCCCGTCGGGCAGCTTCTTGGGCGACGTCGACGGGGCGGCCGCGGGCTCCGCGGACGCGGCGGGGGCGGTGGCCGTGCCCAGCACCGCCACGGCCGTCAGCGCCATGGCGGCGCGGCGCGCCAGGAAGGCGACAGGGTGCGTCGAAGGGGCCTGGGGAGCCATGGAAGCCATGGGGGCCATCGGGTCGGTGCCTCTCGGGTCGGGTCGCGGCGGTGGTACGCAGCCGCGCTCGGACGACCGCCGGGCACCGATCCTGCGATCGGGCGCGGTGGCACCGGGCTCAGCTCCGTATACCTCGACGGTGCCGCGCACCGGGCCGTCCGTCCGGGCGGGCGGCGGTTCCGGTGGCGGGAGCCTTGGTCGTGCCCCAACGGGTGCTCCGGCTCGTACGGCCGGGAGCGCCGCGCAGTGCGCGGGCCGACGGCCGTCCTCACGGTTGCGGGTCAGCGCCGGATTTCCACCGGCTTCCCCCGATCGGGTACGGATGAAGTTGTCCCGCACACCTTAACCGGCGCCCGGACGGGGCCCGCCCCGCACGTACGAGCCGGGGAAGGCCGAGGCGGCGGGGTTCGTCACACCCCCCTGTGCGTCACACCCTCCCATTCCTGTGCGTCACACCCCCCCAAGTGCGTCACACCGCCCGGTACGTCGCCGGATCGGAGCCGGGTACCCGCTCCACGTCCCCCTGCTTCACCAGGCGCCGCAGATGTGCCTCGGCCTCCGAGACGGCGATGTTCCGGGAGCCGTACGGGATCTGTTCCCAGGGACGGTTCCACTCCATGGCCACGGCGAGCTGCCAGGGGGTGAGGGGTTCGCGGAGCAGCGTTCTCAGCCCGGAGAGCCGCTCTTCGTGGTGGGCGATGAGCTCGCGTACGCGCCCCTCGGCGTCGGTGAAGGCGTGCTGATGGGCGGGCAGCACCTCGGCGGGGGCGAGCCGGCCGACGCGTTCGAGGGAGGCGAGGTAGTCGCCCAGGGGGTCGGTGACCGTGCTGTCGTCCGGGTCCCCGTACAGGCCGATGTGCGGGGTGATGCCCGGGAGGAGGTGGTCGCCGGAGAAGAGTCGGCCGAAGCCGCGAGCCCGCTCGCCCGGATGGTCCTCGCCCGGATGACCCTCCTCCAGGTGCAGACACACATGCCCCGGCGTGTGCCCCGGAGTCCAGATGGCCCGCACTCGGCGTCCCGGCAGGTCGAGCAGCTCGCCGGGCTCGATCCCGCGGTCCGGCAGCGCCGCCTGTCGGCCGGGCAGTCTCCGGCCGCGCCCGTTGCCGCGTGCCTCCCGCAGCGGTGCCAGATGGTCGTCCGGCGCGCCCGCGCCCGCGAGCTTGGCGATCAGGTAGTCGAGCCACTCGCCCGGCTCGGCCTCGCGGGTCCGGCGGACCACGGCGGTGTCCGCGGCGTGCATCGCGATCCAGGCGCCGGACGCCTGCCGCACCTTGGCGGAGAGGCCGTGGTGGTCGGGGTGGTGGTGGGTGATCAGGACGCCGTGGAGATCGGTGAGGGCGAAGCCACAGGCGGCCACGCCCGCGACGAGGGCGTCCCAGGAGTCCGGGTCGTCCCAGCCGGTGTCGATGAGCACCGGCCCGCGGTCGGTCTCCAGGAGGTGGACGAGGGTGTGGCCGAGCGGGTTGTCCGGGATGGGGACGGCGATGCTCCACACCCCGCCTCGGTGGTCGATCACCTGCGTGGTCATCCCGGTCCCCTCTCGGTGTGGCGTACACCCCGTCGCGTACGCCCCGTCACCCCGCACCTGCCCTCTCACTATAACTAGAACTGGTTTCAAGGCGGCCTGAACTCGCCTCCAGTGCATGGTGGTTGGGGTGGCGGTGGCGATTTGGTCGGCGCCGTGGACTCCTCCAACTAGAACTGGTATCAGTTTCTGGCGTGGTGAAACCGAGCAGTCCCGAGGCGATCGACTGACGCAGTGCCAGATGTCGGTTCGCAGCAATCCGGCAATCCGGTAATCCATCAATCCAGCGATTCAGCAACCCGGCAATCAGGCAACCAGCGATCCAGCAACCCAGCGATCCAGCACCACGATGCCCGGCAATACAGCGCTGTGGCACACGCACCTCACACGGTCGGCGCCAGACGGTCCGCGTAGGTGCGCACCCCACATCGGACAGGCGGCCAACCCGCAGGAGGCGGCAGCGATGAGCGACCTCGTCGAGCACGGAAAGCTCTACATAGGCGGACAACTGGTCGATCCGGCCGGCCGGGACACGATCGAGGTCGTCTCACCGCACACCGAACAGGTCATCGGCCGCGTCCCGCACGCCTCGCGGGCCGATGTCGACCGTGCGGTGGCCGCGGCCCGCGCGTCCTTCGAGTCCGGGGTGTGGGCGAACGCCCCGCTGGCGGAACGGATCGCGGTGGTGACCCGTATCAAGGACGCCTTCGCCGCGCGCAGCGAGGAGATCGCCAGGGTCATCAGCTCCGAGAACGGCACCCCGTTCACCTCCGGCGTCATGGTGCAGTCGCTGGCCTCGGTGCTGGCCTGGGACTCGGCGCTCACGGTGGCCCGCGGCTTCGGGGGCGACGAGGGGCAACCCGCGGACGGCAGCGCTCCGTTCGAGGAGCGGCGGGCCGGCGTGCTGGGGCCGATCCTCGTACGGCGGGAGCCGGTCGGGGTGGTCGCGGCCGTGGTGCCGTGGAACGTGCCACAGTTCACCGCCGCGGCCAAGCTCGCCCCCGCCCTGCTGGCCGGCTGCTCGGCCGTGCTGAAGGTGTCACCGGAGACCCCGCTGGACGCGTACCTCCTCGCCGAGATCGCGTCCGAGGCCGGGCTGCCGGAGGGCGTGCTGTCGATCCTGCCGGCGGACCGCGAGGTGAGCGAGTACCTGGTCGGGCATCCAGGAGTGGACAAGGTGTCGTTCACCGGATCGGTCGCGGCGGGCCGGCGGGTCATGGAGGTCGCGGCCCGCAACCTCAGCCGCGTCACACTGGAGCTGGGCGGCAAGTCCGCCGCGGTGATCCTGCCGGACGCGGATCTGGACGCGGCGGTGGCCGGCATCGTGCCGTTCGCCTGGATGATCAACGGTCAGGCCTGTGTGGCCCAGACCCGGATCCTCGCACCGCGCAGCCACTACGACGAGATCGCCGAACGGTTCACCGCGGCCGCCTCCGCGCTCACCGTCGGCGACCCGCTGGATCCGGCCACGGAGGTGGGCCCGCTGGTCGCCCGCCGCCAGCAGCAGCGCTCGCTGGACTACATCGCGCTCGGCCAGCAGGAAGGCGCCAAGGTCCTGACCGGCGGCGGCCGGCCGAAGGGGCAGGACACGGGCTGGTACGTCGAGCCGACCCTCTTCGGCGAGGTCGCCAACTCGATGCGGATCGCCCGCGAGGAGATCTTCGGCCCGGTCATCTGCCTGCTGCCGTACGACGACGAGTCGGCGGCGGTGCGGATCGCCAACGACTCCGACTACGGGCTGTCCGGCTCGGTGTGGACCTCCGACGTCGACCACGGCATCGACATCGCGCGGCAGGTGCGCACCGGTACGTACTCGGTGAACACCTTCAGCATCGACATGCTCGGCCCGTTCGGCGGCTACAAGAACTCCGGTATCGGCCGGGAGTTCGGCCCCGAGGGCTTCGGCGAGTACCTGGAGCACAAGATGATCCACCTGCCGGCGGGTGCCTGATGGCGGACCGCTGGCGGGTGGAGGTGGACCGGAGCGTCTGCATCGGGTCGGGGATGTGCGTCGGCGCGGCACCGGACGGCTTCCGGCTGGACACGGCCCGTCAATCGCACCCCGTGGCGCCGGAGGCGGACGCCACCGAGAGCGTTCTGGCGGCGGCCGAGGGGTGTCCCGTGGAGGCGATCATCATCACCGTCGCCGGCAGCGGCGAGGCGGTCTTCCCGCCGGAGGAGTGAGCGGGGCGGGGGATTGGGGGCCTTAGGGGGCGGGGGTGGCGATCCCGTAGGGGTTCGATGGGCCCCCTACGGGCCGACTACCCGCGCGGACCGCGGGGCGAACCTCGACCCGGCCAGGGACCTCTACCAAGGCCGTCCCCTACCAAGGCCGTCCCCTACCAAGGCCCCCTACCGGGCCGCCTCCGGTGCCGTCAGGTCGATCAGGCGGCACACCGTCTCGATGTCTATCTTCACCTGGGCGATCGAGGCCCGGCCCGACAGCCAGGTGATCAGTGCCGAGTGCCAGGTGTGCTCGATGACCCGTACCGCGGAGAGCTGTTCCGGGGTGGGGGCGACGTCCAGCCCCATCGCGTCCAGGATGATCGCCGTCGTCAGCCGCGAGACGGTGTCCACCTCCGGGCTCACCGAACGGTCGGCGAAGGTCAGTGCGCGCACCATCGCATCCGCGAGGTGCGGTTCGCGCTGCAGTGCGCGGAACGCCCGCATCAGGGTCTGGGCGACCCGCGCGCCCGGGTCCTGTTCCGACGGCGGACGCTTGCGCAGCGTCTCGTGCATGTGCTGGAGCTGGTCCTGCATGGTGGCGACCAGCAGATGCACCTTGGAGGGGAAGTAGCGGTAGAGGGTGCCGAGCGCGACGCCCGAGGACTCGGCGACCTCGCGCATCTGCACGGCGTCGAAGCCGCCACGGGACGCCAGCTTGGCGCTGGTGTGCAGGATGCGGCGGCGCCGGGCCTCCTGACGCTCCGTCAGGGGAGGACTCGCGGGAAGCGCCGGTTTGGCCGCCTTGGATTCCGTAGTCATATTTCCCATTCCATGGCATTCCGTCCGCGATGCGGTGAGTGCCGGTGGTTCGATCGGCACAGCATGGCAGGGGGGCGGGTGGTGGCGCGAATCACCTGGTGCGGCTCTTTTCGCATCGGTCCTGGCCGGTAGATTCGAAGCTCGGTGAACTGATCAGTAGCCCGTCAGTTCTGTAACTTGTTCTAGATTACCGCCAGCGGTTACGCTCCGGCGAAAGTCCAGTGAGAAGGGGGCCGAGCGTGACCGCAGAGGCCGTCCAGGCAGCCGCGCCTCGCCCCGCTGAGGCCTCCTCGGCCTCCGCCCCGACGAACGGCGAGCGCCCGGTGCGCACCCAGGCCCCCCACTCCGGCGACCGCGGGCGCCCCCTGCGCATCGCGATGCTCACGTACAAGGGGAACCCGTTCTGCGGCGGACAGGGCGTCTATGTACGCCACCTCTCGCGCGAGCTGGCCCGCCTCGGCCACACCGTCGAGGTGATCGGCGCCCAGCCCTACCCGGTCCTCGACGAGGGCGTGGTGCTGACCGAGCTGCCGAGCCTGGACCTCTACCGTCAGCCGGACCCGTTCCGCACGCCGGGACGCGGCGAGTACCGCGACTGGGTCGACGCCCTTGAGGTGGGCACGATGTGGACCGGCGGCTTCCCCGAGCCGCTCACCTTCTCGCTGCGCGCCCGGCGCCATCTCGCCGCCCGCCGCGGCGAGTTCGACGTCGTCCACGACAACCAGACCCTCGGCTACGGTCTGCTCGGTGGTCCCGGTGCGCTCGGCGCTCCGCTGGTCACCACCATCCACCACCCCATCACCGTCGACCGGCGGCTCGACCTCGAGGCCGCCGACGGCTGGAAGCGCCGCGCCTCGGTCCGCCGCTGGTACGGCTTCACCCGGATGCAGAAGCGCGTCGCCCGGCGGCTGCCGTCCGTGCTGACCGTCTCCGGCTCCTCCCGCCAGGAGATCGTCGACGACCTCGGGGTGAACCCCGGCCGCATCCACGTCGTCCACATCGGTGCCGACACCGACCTGTTCTCCCCGGATGCCGCCGTCCCGGAGGTGCCGGGCCGGATCGTCACCACCTCCAGCGCGGACGTGCCCCTCAAGGGTCTGATCCACCTCGTCGAGGCACTCGCCAAGGTGCGCACCGAGAATCCCGACGCCCACCTGGTGGTCGTCGGCAGACGCGCCGACGACGGGCCGGTCGCCGCCGCCATCGAGCGGCTCGGGCTCACCGGCGCCATCGAGTTCGTCAAGGGCATCAGCGACGGCGAACTGGTCGACCTCGTCCGCAGTGCCCAGATCGCCTGCGTCCCCTCCCTCTACGAGGGCTTCTCGCTGCCCGCGGCCGAGGCGATGGCCACCGGGACCCCGCTGCTGGCCACCACCGGTGGCGCGATCCCCGAGGTCGCCGGGCCCGACGGCGAGACCTGCCTCGCGGTGCCCCCCGGCGACGCCGACGCGCTCGCCGGCGGACTGCTCCGTCTCCTGGGCGACGAGGCGCTGCGCCGCCGGCTCGGCGCCGCCGGCCGGGAGCGGGTACTGGCCCGCTTCACCTGGCGGCAGGCCGCCCTCGGCACCGCCGAGCGCTACCGCGAGGCGATCGCCCTCCAGGGCGGCCGGGCCGCCGCCCGCACCGCGCGCACCTGACCCGCCCCCGCTTCAGCTCTTCGCAGCCACCACCGCCCGCCCGTCGCCCGACCTCCACCCCCAGAAGACGGCGCTCCGCGCCGACTGCCCACAACCGCCTGACGAAAGCAGAACCCCGTGCTGACCGTCGACTTTTCCCGTTTCCCGCTCGCTCCGGGCGACCGCGTGCTCGACCTGGGCTGCGGCGCCGGCCGGCACGCCTTCGAGTGTTACCGGCGCGGCGCGCAGGTCGTCGCCCTCGACCAGAACGGCGAGGAGATCCGCGAGGTCGCCAAGTGGTTCGCGGCGATGGAGGAGGCGGGCGAGGCCCCCGCGGGCGCCTCAGCCACCGCCATGGAAGGCGATGCGCTGGCCCTGCCGTTCCCCGACGACAGCTTCGACGTCGTGATCATCTCCGAGGTGATGGAGCACATCCCGGACGACAAGGGTGTGCTCGCCGAGATGGTGCGCGTCCTGCGGCCCGGCGGCCGGATCGCCGTCACGGTGCCCCGTTACGGCCCCGAGAAGATCTGCTGGGCGCTCAGCGACGCCTACCACGAGGTCGAGGGTGGCCATATCCGCATCTACCGCGGCGACGAACTGCTCGACAAGATGCGGGAGGCAGGCCTGGAGCCCTACGGCACGCACCACGCGCACGGGCTCCACAGCCCCTACTGGTGGCTCAAGTGCGCCTTCGGGGTGGACAACGACAAGGCGCTGCCGGTGCAGGCGTACCACAAGCTGCTGGTCTGGGACATCATGAAGAAGCCGCTGGCCACCCGGCTCGCCGAGCGGGCGCTGAACCCCGTCATCGGCAAGAGCTTCGTCGTCTACGCCACCAAGCCGCATCTGCCCGAGGCGCCGGCCGCCGAGCCCGCCAAGCGCCCCCGCCGCTCCACCAAGTCCGCCACCAAGTCCTCCGCCGGGGCCGCCAAGTGACGAGTCCCGGGCGTACCGAACGGCTCGTCCTGCCGGGGGTGCTCACCGCTGAACAGGCGGCCCGTACGGTCGCCGGCATCCTGGCGACCCAGCGCGAGGACGGCGCGATCCCCTGGTTCCGGGGCCACCACCTCGACCCGTGGGACCACACCGAGGCCGCCATGGCCCTGGACGCGGCCGGCGAACACGAGCGCGCCGAGGCCGCGTACGACTGGCTGGCACGCCACCAGAACCCGGACGGTTCCTGGTACGCGGCCTACGCCGACGGTGACGCCGAAGCGCCCACTGACCGCGGCCGGGAGACCAACTTCTGCGCGTACATCGCGGTCGGCGTCTGGCACCACTTCCTGTCGACCGGCGACGAGGCCTTCGTCGACCGCATGTGGCCCGCGGTCTCCTCGGCGATCGCCTACGTCTTGGAGCTCCAGCAGCCCGGCGGCGAGATCGGCTGGAAGCGCGAGGACGACGGCACTCCCGTCAACGACGCGCTGCTGACCGGCTCGTCCTCCATCTACCAGGCGCTGCGCTGCGCGCTCGCGCTCGCCGAGCAGCGCGAGGAGCCCCAGCCCGACTGGGAGCTGGCGGTCGGCCGGCTGGGCCATGCGATACGCAGCCACCCCGAGCGGTTCTTGGACAAGGGCCGCTACTCCATGGACTGGTACTACCCGATCCTGGGCGGAGCGGTCCGCGGCGAGGCGGCCAGGGAGCGCATCGACGCCGCCTGGGAGGACTTCGTGGTGCCGGGTCTGGGCGTGCGCTGCGTACTGCCCAACCCCTGGGTCACCGGCGGCGAGAGCGCGGAGCTGGCACTCGCCCTGTGGGCCATGGGGGAGTCCGAGCGGGCCGTGCAGATCCTCAAGTGGATACAGCATCTGCGCGCCGAGGACGGCATGTACTGGACCGGCTACGTCTTCGACGACGACGCGATCTGGCCGCGCGAACTCACCTCCTGGACGGCCGGTTCGCTGCTGCTCGCGGTCGCGGCCGTGGGCGGTGACGAGGCGACGACGTCGGTCTTCGGCGGCGAGCGGCTGCCGACGGGGCTCGACCCGGACTGCTGCCGGTAGGCGGGACGCCCGGCACGCAGCAGGCCCGGCCCCCGCGCAAATTGGGAGGCCGGGCCGGAGCGCGGCGCACTACTGTGCGCCGCATGACTCTCCAAGGCTCCCTCACCCATGAGGAATACTGCGCCCAGCTCCTCGCCGAGACCGAGAAGTTCCGGGCGATCGTGCGCAGTGCCGATCTGTCCGCGACCGTTCCCACGTGCCCCGACTGGACGCTGGCCGATCTGGCCCGCCATGTGGGCGGCGCGCACCGCTGGGCCGGCACGATCGTCGCCACCCGCGCCGCGAAGGATGTCGACGAGGCCGACGTCCCGGAGGGAGAGGGACCCGAGGGCGAGGACGCCGCGGCCCTGGACGCCTGGCTCGCGGCCGGCGTCGAGCAGGCCGTGGCGGCGCTGCGGGAGGCCGGCCCCGACACCGAGGTGTGGACCTGGTCGCCGGTGCAGCGCACGGGGTTCTGGGCCCGCCGGATGGCCCATGAGACGGTGATCCACCGTGCCGATGCGGCGCTCGCCGCGGGCACCGGCTTCGAGGTCCCGCAGGAGGTCGCCGCCGACTGCCTGGAGGAGTGGCTGCAGATCTGCGAACTGCCGGTGGTGGCGGACCATTTCGCCGAGCGCGGAGAGGGCCTCTTCGGTGCCGGCCGCAGCATCCACCTCCACGCCACCGACACCCCGCCCGAGCTGAACGCCGAGTGGTTCCTCGACCTCACCGGCGAGCGGCTCACCCACCGCCGCGCCCATGAGAAGGCGGCGGTGGCGCTCCGCGGCCCCCTCACCGACGTGCTCCGCGTCGTCTACCGCAGGCTGCCCGCCGACAGCGACCGGGTCGAGGTGCTGGGCGACCGTGCCCTGCTGGAGCGGTGGCTGGCGTGGGCGTCCTTCGAGTGAGGCGCCGGCTGGGAGCGGGGTGCCGGCGGCGCTCAGGAGTTCAGCTCGGCCAGCACCCGTAGGGTGTGCGGGTCCGGCGCGGTGACCAGCAGGTCGGTGACCGGGCCCGTGCGCCACGACTCCAGCCGCTGCGCGATCCGTTCCCGCGGGCCGACCAGGGAGATCTCGTCGGCGAAGGCGTCCGGCACGGCGCGTACGGCGTCCTCCCTGCGGCCTTCGAGGAAGAGCCGCTGCACCCGCCGGGCCTCCTCCTCGAAGCCCATCCGCGCCATCAGGTCGGCGTGGAAGTTCTTGGCCGCGTGGCCCATTCCGCCGATGTAGAAGCCCAGCATCGCCTTGACCGGCAGCAGCCCCTCGGCGACGTCGTCGCAGACCATGGCGCGCGCCATCGGGGCGATGAGGAAGCCCTCGGGGGCCTGCGCCAGCGACGCCCGGTAGACGTCGGTGCGCTGCGGAGACCAGTACAGCGGCAGCCAGCCGTCCGCGATCCTGGTCGTCTGGGCGATGTTCTTGGGGCCCTCCGCGCCCAGCAGGAGCGGCAGGTCGGGGCGCAGCGGGTGGGTGATGGGCTTGAGCGGTTTGCCGAGGCCGGTGCCGTCCGCGCCGTGGTAGGGATGGGGGTGGAAGAGCCCGTCCAGCTCCACCGGCCCCTCGCGGCGCAGGACTTGGCGGATCACCTCCACGTACTCCCGGGTGGCGGTCAGCGGGCTCTTGGGGAACGGCCGCCCGTACCACCCCTCGACGACCTGCGGTCCGGACAGTCCCAGGCCCAGCAGCAGCCGTCCGCCCGAGAGATGGTCCAGGGTCAGGGCGTGCATCGCGGTGGCGGTGGGAGTGCGGGCGGCCATCTGCGCGATGCCGGTGCCCAGCCGGACGCGGGAGGTGTGGGCGGCGATCCAGGTGAGCGCGGTGAAGGCGTCCGAGCCCCAGGCCTCCGCGGTCCACACCGAGTCGTAGCCCAGCCGCTCGGCCTCGCGGGCGAGTTCGAGGTGCCGGGGGTCGGGGCCGCGTCCCCAGTAGCCCAGTGCCAGACCGAGTCGCATGCTGATCGCCTCTCTCCGACGGTGACCGCTCGCCCACCCGCGTCTGACGATTCGTCAGGTTCGGGTGTCCGGCGAACTGTACGGCGGCCTCGCGGGCAGTGCAACGGCCCCCCGCCCGCGAGGGGCGAGGGGCCGCGAAAGGACCGCTGTGCGTCCGGTGGTCCACCGGGCTCTTCGCCCGGCGGCCCGTCCGGTGTCAGCCGCGCTGGATGCCGGTGGTGTCCTGCAGGACCCCGCGCCGGCCGTCCTGGGTCTGCGCGATCAGGGCCTGGCCGCGCTGCTCCACCGCGAGGTACCAGGTGCCGGGCGCCAGTTCGGCGATCGGCGCCGGAGCGCCGTCCTCGCCGTACAGCGGGCGCGCGACGGGCACCGCGAACCAGAACGGCGCGAAGTCCGCCGGGCTTCCGGCCGCCGGGGTGGCGCCCGCCGGGCCGCCGGCCGTGGCGTCGACCGGAGCCTGCTGCCCGTGGGTCTGCCCCGCCTGCGGCTGCTGGCCGCCCGGGTAGCCGTAGCCCTGGCTCGCCTGCTGCTGCGCGCCGGGGTAGCCGTAACCCGGGGTGGGGCCGGCCCCGTACGGGGCGGCGGCCGGAGCCTTGGGGGCGCCGATCAGGGCGACCTTCAGCGCCGGGACGAGCGGCGTGGCGACCGCGCCGCCGGCCAGGATCAGCGCGGCGATCAGACCGAGGATCAGACCGGCACCGGCGTTGTGGGAGTCGATGATGGTCCAGAACGCCGTCCACGCGGCGAAGAGGGCGAGGGCGACGCCGAGCTGGCCGAGGTCGAGCCCCGCGACCTTGCGCTGCTGCGGCAGCATCCGGGTGACGGCGATGATCGCCGCGGCGATCACACCGGCCAGGTACACGCTCATGAGGGTCGACAGCACGTCCCAGGCGTTGATGCTGCTGTAGTCCTGGGCCTCGCAGTACTTGGCGAGCGGGCCCGAGCAGTCCGGGCCGCCGGTGGAATCGAGGAACGAGGCGATGAACAGCAACACCGCTGCTCCGATCACCACGCCGTCGCCTCGAGTGAGGGAGCGGATGTTCACGTAAGGGTCCTTTGTCTCTTTCGTGGGCTGGTCGTCGCTGTCGCGGTGCGAGGCACGGCGGTGGCCACCCATCGTAAAGGGGAACCTATCGCCGAATCCGGCGGGTCGTCGTGTTCGTTTCCGCGTGCTATCGGACGGCGCGTCGGAACCGCTTCCCCGACCCGTATCGGCGGGTATCGGATCCGGCCGCCGCGGTCGCGGTCAGCGCGTCAGGAAGTCCGTAATGCCCTCGGTGATCCCGAGGGCCGCTTTCTGCCGCCACTTGGGATCGGTCAATTGCGCGGCGTCCTTCGGATCGCGCATATTGCCGCACTCGATGAACACCTTCGGCACCCTGGAGAGGTTGAGGCCGCCGAGGTCGGAACGTACGTCGAGCCCCGTGCCGCCGCCGATGTAATTGGACGGCTCACTTCCGGTCGCCGCCATGAACCGGCGGGCCAGCCCTTCGCCGAGCTTCCGCGAGGGCTTGACGATGGCGGAGGTGTCCGCCGACCCGGCCGTGACGCGCGCGGGCAGGATGACGTGGAAGCCGCGGTTCCCGGTGCCTGAACCGTCGGCATGGAGGGAGAGCGCGGCATCGGCGTGCGCCTTGTTCCCGAGGGCCGCGCGCTCGTCCACACACGGCCCGTACGGCCGGTCGCCGTCCTGGGTGAAGACGACCTTGGCGCCCCGGCGTTCCAGGAGCGTGCGGGCCCGGCGGGCGACGTCCAGGGTGAAGGAGGCCTCCGAGTAGCCGTCGTTGGTGGCGGTGCCGGTGGTGTCGCACTCCTTGCGCTCGTTGCCGATGTCCACCAGCCGGGCGATCTCCCGGCCGTGATCGCGGTTGCGCGGATTGTGGCCGGGGTCGATCACCACGGTTCTGCCCTTGAGGTCGCCGCGCCTGGGGCCGGCCGTGCCGTTGTCGTCACCCGCAGCGTCCCCCCGCCCGTCCGCGCCGTCGGAGGAGCCGCCGTGCCCCGCCGCGCCGCCGGCCGCCTCGTCCGCGGCGGACCGGTCCGGTGCGGGCCGTCCCGCTCGTGGCGGCTCGCCGCCGTCGCCGCCCGACGACCGCCAGGCCAGCCAGCCCCCGAGGCCGACGACCACCACCGCCACCAGCACCAGGAGCAGGGTGCCGCGCAGGCGGCGGGGCGGGGGGAAAGTGCTGCCGTTCGACACGTCCGCGATGGTAGCCCGCTCAGATGCCGGCGCCGGTGCGCCGAAGGACGTGCAGCGACCGGTGCGCGGAGATCTCGGTGAAGGCGCCGGACTCCAGTGCCCTGCGGTAGATGCGGTACGGGGCCTGGCCGCCGTCCGCCGGGTCCGCGAAGACGTCGTGGATGACCAGCAGCCCGTCGGGCGCGATATGCGGGGCCCAGCCCTCGTAGTCGGCACGGGCGTGCTCGTCGGTGTGCCCGCCGTCGACGAAGACCAGGCCGACCGGCGCCTGCCACAGGGCCGCGATCTGCGGCGAACGGCCCACCAGGGCGATCACCTGGTCCTCCAGCCCGGCGGCGTGCAGGGTGCGGCGGAAGGTGGGCAGGGTGTCCATCCGGCCGACCTCGGGGTCGACGACGGACGGATCGTGGTACTCCCAGCCGGGCTGCTGCTCCTCGCTGCCCCGGTGGTGGTCGACGGTGACGGCCATCACCCCGGCGCCGCGCGCGGCGTCCGCGAGCAGGATGGTGGACCGGCCGCAGTAGGTGCCGACCTCCACCAGGGGCAGGCCGAGCGCCGCCGCCTCGCTCGCCGCGGCGTACAGGGCGAGCCCCTCGTCCACGGGCATGAAGCCCTTCGCCGCCTCGAACGCGGCGAGTATCTCCGGCCGCGGAGCGGGCTGAGCGGTGGGAGCGGACATGGGCTTCCTCCAGGTGGTGCGGTCAGATGGCTCATCGTGCCGTATGGGGTGGGGCGGATGGTGCGGGGGTCTGCCTGTGAGGCGTATGAGCCAGGGCGTAGGGCGTAGGGCATATACGGATATCGGAACGAGGGTTCGCATTTCCCGTCGTCCGCACTTGTGCCCGTCCGCTCTCCCGTGTCCGTTCTTCGGCGACCGGTTGTTCCGGTGACCGTTCTTCCGGAGTCGTTCCGCCGGTACCCGTTTCTTGCCTACGAGGGGCGCCTGTCCCGGCCTCTGTCGTTCGACGTCCGTTCCCGGCGATTTTCGGCGGGCGTTTCGCCGATGCCCGAAAGCGGTGAATCCGCGCGGGTGCCAGGAGGCCGCCGGGAAAAGCGGCCCGGCCCGTACCGGAATTTGCCCCACCGTTTCCGGACCCTGCTTCCGGGTCTGCTTCCCGGCTTCCGCGAACCCGCTCCGCGGTCACCGGCCGTCGGCTCCACCCTGCCGCCGAATCCCGGCCGCATCCGTATCTGGCCTTCCGTCAGATTGAAACGTGTTCTAGTCTGCGCCGCATGGGCATCGGAATCACGCAGGAGCACCGTGACCTCGCCGAGGCGGCGGGCGGCTGGGCCGCGCGCGCCGTACCGCCCGAGGAGGTGCGCAAGTTGCTCGACGCCGCGCCCGGGCGGCATGGGCGGCCCGTCTACTGGGACGGGCTCGCGGCGCAGGGCCTGCTCGGTCTCCATCTCCCCGAAGCCGACGGCGGAGGCGGCGGCGAACTGCTCGACCTCGCCGTCGTACTGGAGGAGCTGGGCCGCGCCGCGCTCCCCGGCCCGTACCTGCCCACCGTCCTCGCCGCGGAACTGCTGCACCGCGCCGGCCGGCACACCCTTCTGCGGGCCCTCGTCGCCGGTGAGCGGATCGCCGCCGTCGCGCTCGGCCCCGGCTCGCTCACCGCCGTCGAGGCCGCCGACGGCTACGTCCTGGACGGCACCGCGCCCCCGGTCCTCGCCGGCGCCGACGCGGATCTGATCGTGCTGGCGGCCGAAGGGGCCACCACGACCGTCTGGTGCGCCGTCGACGCCGACGCGCTGGACGTACGCCCCCAGGAGAGCGCCGACCCGACCCGGCCGACCGCGGAGGTGACCGCGGAGGGGGTGCGGGTGCCCGGCGAGCGGGTACTGGCCGTCGACAACGCCCTCGTCCGGGACCTGGCCGGGGTGCTGTTCGCCGCGGAGAGCTGCGGAACGGCGGCCTGGGCACTGCGCACCGCCGCCGAACACGCCGCCGTACGCGAGCAGTTCGGCCGCCCGATCGGCCAGTTTCAGGGGGTCAAACACCTCTGCGCCGACCTGCTCGTACGCTGTGAGCAGGCCCGTGCCCTGGTCTGGGACGCGGCCCGGGCGCTGCACGAGGCGCCCGAGGTCCGCGGACTGGTCGCGGCGCTGGCCACCGCCACCGCCCTGGACGCCGCCTTCAGCTGCGCCAAGGACTGCATCCAGATCCTCGGCGGCATCGGCTTCACCTGGGAGCACGACGCCCACCTCCACCTGCGGCGGGCGACCGTGGCCCGCCAGCTGCTGGGCGGCGGCGACACCCATCGGCTGCGCGCCGCCCGCCACGCCGCCGACGGCGCCCGGCGCGCGCTGCGCCTCGAACTCCCCGCCGAGGCGGACGGGTACCGCGCCGAGGCCCGCGGGGTCGTCGACGGCGTACGCGGACTGGACCCCGCCGCGGTACGCCGCGCGCTGGCACCCACCGGCTATGCCGCGCCGCACCTCCCCGAGCCCTACGGCCTGGGCGCCGGGCCCGTCCGGCAGCTGGCGATCCAGCAGGAAATGGCGGCCGCCGGGGTCGAGATCAGCGATCTGGGCATCGCCACCTGGGTGGTGCCCTCCCTGATCGCCCACGGCACCCGGGCGCAGCAGGAGCGACTCTTGCTTCCGACGCTGCGCGGCGAACTGCTGTGGTGCCAGTTGTTCTCCGAGCCGGAGGCCGGTTCCGACCTGGCGTCGCTGCGGACCCGCGCCGAGCGGGTGGACGGCGGCTGGCGGGTCAACGGCCAGAAGGTGTGGACCTCGGCGGCCCAGTGGTCGAGCCACGGGATCCTGCTCGCCCGCACCGACCCGGACGCGCCCAAGCACAAGGGGCTGACGTTCTTCCTCGTCGACATGGCGACCTCCGGCATCGAGATCCGGCCGCTGAAGGAGATCACCGGCGACGCGCTGTTCAACGAGGTCTACTTCGACGATGTGCTGCTGCCGGCCGACGCCGTGGTCGGTGAGGTCGACAACGGCTGGCGGGTGGCCCGTACCACCCTGGACAACGAACGCGTCCACATGGCCGACCAGTTGACCTTCGACACCGGCCTGGAGGCGCTCCTCGACCGCGCCGCCGGACTGGACGCGTCGACACACGTGCGCCTCGGCGCGCTGGCCGCCGAGGCGCACGCCCTGGGCTGCATCGGGCTGCGGACCACGCTCCAGCAGGTATCGGGCCTGGAACCGGGCGCCGGCGCCAGCATCCGCAAGCTGGTGCAGACCCCGCACCAGCAGAAGGTCGCCGAACTGGCGCTGGAACTCCTCGGCCCGGCCGGCGCGGTGCGCGAGGGTGCCGGTGAGCGGGCGCTGCACGGCTTCTTGATGTCGCGCTGTCTGACCATCGCCGGCGGTACCACCCAGGTGCAGCGCAACGTCGTCGCGGAGCGACTGCTCGGCCTGCCCCGCGACCCGGAGCCCCGTCCCCTCATCTGACGCACCGCTACCTCTCCAGGAGGACACATATGGCCGGCAAGGCGTTCATCGTCGGCGTCGGGATGACCAAGTTCGAGAAGCCCGAGACCCGCGCGTGGCAGTACTGGGACATGGCCAAGGAGGCGGGCGGCAAGGCGCTCGCCGACGCGGGGATCGGCTACGAGGCGGTCGAGCAGGTGCCGGTCGGCTACTGCTACCAGGCCTCGACGGCGGGCCAGCGCGCCGTGTACGAACTCGGCCTGACCGGCATCCCCGTCTACAACGTCAACAACAACTGTGCGACCGCCTCGACCGCGCTGATGATGGCGCGCCAGTTCGTCGAGGCGGGGATCAACGACTGCGTACTGGCGCTCGGCTTCGAGAAGATGCGCCGCGGTGCGCTGGGCGGCGGCGCGGACGGAACGGCCCGTGGCGGAGCCGCCGATGTCGGGGGCAGCACGTCTCCGGTGGCCCGCCACTACGGCGTGATGGCGGCCGCCCACGGCTTCGAGCCCACCCCGCCCACCGCCCAGATCTTCGGCAACGCGGCCCGTGAGCACATGGAGCGCTACGGCACCACGGCGGAGCAGCTCGCCGCGGTCGGTGCGAAGAACCACCGGCACTCCGCGCACAACCCCCACGCCCAGTTCCAGGAGGTCTACACGGTCGAGGAGGTCCTCGCCGCCAAGGCCATCCACCCTCCGCTGACCAGGCTCCAGTGCTCGCCGACCTCGGACGGGGCGGCCGCCGCGGTCGTCGCCTCCGAGCGGTTCGTCCGCGAACACGGGCTGGCCGACCGGGCGGTGGAGATCGCCGCGCAGGCCATGACCACCGACACCGAGGACAGCTTCGCCGCCGGCTCCTGCATCGACGTGGTCGGCAAGCCGATGTCGCGCGCCGCGGCCCGGCAGGTGTACGCGGCCAGCGGCCTGGGCATCGAGGACGTCGACGTCATCGAGCTGCACGACTGCTTCTCGATCAACGAGCTGCTGACGTACGAGGCGTTGGGCATGTGCGCGGACGGCGAGTCCGGGAAGCTGGTCGCCGAAGGCGCCACGAGCTACGGCGGCCGCTGGGTGGTCAACCCCTCCGGCGGCCTGATCTCCAAGGGGCATCCGCTGGGCGCGACGGGCCTGGCCCAGGCCGCGGAGCTGGTCTGGCAACTGCGCGGCACGGCGGGCGAACGGCAGGTCCCCGGTGCGCGGGTGGGCCTGGCCCACAACATCGGGCTGGGCGGGGCGGCGGTGGTGACGCTGCTGCGGCGGTAAGGCTGGTGGGGCCGGTCGGGGGCCGGTTGTCCGGTGAGGCGGGTGGGGCGGCGGCCCCGCCTCCGTCTCGCGACCTAGGTCCCCGGGTCCGGTGGTAGATGCACCGATATCCCGATGCGGGGGGCGAACGGCGAATGCGAGCATGGTCCGCATGCCCCCGATAGCCACCCCCGCGACCCTGTCCGAAACTCCGCGCCGCACGGTCGCACCGGCCTGGCTGGTGATGCTCCTGGTCTGCGCAGGTCAGTTCCTGGTCGTCCTGGACGTCTCCGTCGTGAACGTGGCGCTGCCCGCCGTACGGGCCGGGCTGGGGCTGAGCGAGCTGGGCCTGCAGTGGATCGTCAACGCGTACGTCATCACCTTCGCCGGCTTCATGCTGCTCGGCGGCCGGGCCGCCGACCTCTTCGGCCGCAAGCGGGTGTTCGTCGTCGGGCTGGCGCTGTTCACCCTCGCCAGCCTGGGGGGCGGGCTGGCGCAGCAGCCGTGGCAGCTGATCACCGCCCGAGCGGTCCAGGGCGTCGGCGCCGCCGTGCTCTCCCCGGCCACCCTCACGATTCTGACCACGTCGTTCCCGGCCGGTCCGGCCCGTACCCGGGCCATCGCCACCTGGACGGCGGTCGGCGCCGGCGGTGGCGCGGTGGGCGGCCTGGTCGGCGGGGTGCTCACCGAGTTCCTGTCGTGGCGCTGGGTGCTGCTGATCAATGTGCCGGTCGGGGCGCTGGTGCTGATCGGTGCGGTGCTGTGGCTCACCGAGAGCCGCCAGGGCCTCGGGCGGCGGCTCGACGTGCCGGGCGCGCTGCTGGTGACCGGCGGGCTCGGGCTCGTGGCGTACGGGATCGTGCAGACCGAGACGGACGGCTGGACGTCGGCGTCCGCGCTGCTTCCGATGGCCGCCGGACTGGTCGTGCTCGCGGTGTTCCTCGCCGTCGAGGCGCGGGCCAAGGCGCCGTTGATGCCGCTGGGGCTCTTCCGGCTGCGCCCGGTCTCCTCGGCGAACGCGGCGATGGTGCTGCTCGGCGCCGCGATGTTCTCGATGTGGTACTTCCTGTCGCTCTACATGCAGAACGTGCTGGGCTACCCGCCGCTGCAGGCCGGGCTGTCCTTCCTTCCGCACTCGCTGAGCATCGTCCTCGGCTCCAAGCTCGGGCCGCGGCTGATGAACCGGATGGGCGCCAAGACCCTGGCCGTCGTCGGCGCGGTGATCTCCGCGTCGGGCATGGCCTGGCAGGGCGCGATGGGCGTGGACGGCACGTACCTGGGCACGCTCCTCGGCCCCGGCGTCCTGATGGCGCTGGGCGCGGGCCTGACCGCGACTCCGGTCGCCGCCATCGCCACCTCCGGCGCCGACCCCGCCGACCAGGGCCTGGTCTCCGGCCTGATCAACACCTCACGCCAAATGGGCGGGGCGCTGGGCCTGTCGGTCCTGTCCACGATCGCCGCCGCCCGTATCGAGGCGGGCCACGGCGCGCAGGCCCTGGCGGACGGCTACGCCCTGGCCTTCCAGGTCGGCACGGTGGTCCTGTTGGGCGGCATCCTGCTGATGGTGATCGCCCTGCCGAGGCGCCGGACGGACACCGCCCATGCTCAGGACTCCGCTCATGCTCAGGACTCCGCCCATGCTCAGGACACCGCGCAGAAGTAGCAACGGCCCCCGAAGTGGGGACGGCGAAGGAGCAGGGACGGCCAAGGAGCAGGGACGGCGAAGGAGTAGGGCCCCACGCCCGTAAGCAAGGCCCGCCCCGGGGATCGCTCCCTACAGCCACCCGTTCTGCCGGGCCGTCCGTACCGCCTCCATGCGGTTGCGGGTGCCGGTCTTGCCGATGGCCGCGGAGAGGTAGTTGCGGACGGTGGCCTGGGAGAGGTGGAGCCTGCCGGCGATATCGGCGACCGTGGCGCCGTCCACCGCTGCGGTGAGGACATCGCGTTCGCGCTGGGTCAGCGGACTGGGACCGGCGCTCAGCGCGGCCGCGGCCAGGCCCGGATCGATCACACGCTCTCCGGCGAGCACCCGGCGGATCGCCGCCGCCAGCTCCTCCACCGGGCCGTCCTTCACCAGGAAGCCGGACGCTCCGGCCTCCATGGCGCGCCGCAGATAGCCGGGCCGGCCGAAGGTCGTCACGATCAGGACCTTGCAGGACGGCAGCTGTGTGCGCAGGTCGGCCGCGGCGTCCAGGCCGCTGCGGCCGGGGAGTTCGATGTCCAGGAGGGCGATGTCGGGACGGGCGTCCAGGGCGGTGGCGACGATCTGGTCGCCCGCCGCCACCTGCGCCACGACCTCCATGTCCTCTTCCAGGTCGAGCAGCAGCGCCAGCGCACCCCGCATCATCCCCTGGTCCTCGGCGAGGAGGACTCTTACCGGTCGTGCGGGGGGCTGCTGGCCTGGGGTGTCCGTCATACGCCAAGAGTAGACAGCGTGATCCAGGCCCTTGATCACCTCGGCGACTCCTTCGTCTCCGGCATATCGGCCGTGCCGACCGGGAGTTCGGCCGTGACACGGAAGCCGCGCCGGCCGTCGGGGCCGCTGTGCAGGGTGCCGCCCGCCGCGGCGAGCCGCTCGGTGAGTCCCTTCAGGCCGGTGCCGCCGATAGCGCCCGAGGCTCCTACGGGACCGCGGCCGTCGTCGGTGACCGTCAGCCGTACCCGCTCCTCGTCGGCGTGCACATCGATCTCGCAGCGGGTGGCGCCGCTGTGCCGGACGGTGTTGGTGACACCCTCGCGGACCACCCAGCCCAGCAGCGCGCCGGTCTGCGGGGGCAGCGGGGGCCCGGCCTGGCGTACGACGGGGTCGATACCGGCCGCCTCCAGCGCCGAACGGGCCCGGTCCAGTTCCGTGGCCAGGCTGCCCTCACGATAGCCGGTGACCGCCTCGCGGATCTCGGTCAGCGCCTGCCGGCCGACCGCCTCGATGTCGGCGGCCTGGGCGAGCGCCGCGTCCAGATCGCGCGGTGCCAGGCGGCGGACCGCCTCGGCCTTGACCACCACCACGGACAGGGTGTGCCCCAACAGGTCGTGCAGATCGCGGGAGAAGCGCAGCCGCTCCTTCTCCACGGCGCTCCGGGCGAGTTCCTGGCGGGTGGCGTTCAGTTCCTGGATGGTGTCGAACAGGCTCAGGACCGTGGCCGTCACCATGCCGGACAGGAACGTGCCGTATCCGATGCCGAACGAGCCGGAGGGGTCGCCGTCGCGCCAGCCGGACAGATAGCCGGCCGTACCGCTGAGGGAGATCAGCCAGAGGGCTAGCTTCTTGCCCCGCAGGGCGCGGACCGTGCCGGAGGCCAGCGACAGCAGCGGGAAGAACAGGAACCAGTTGCCGCCGAACCCGAGCGCGATGGCGAAGGTGATGGCGGTCAGCACCCCCAGGGCGATGAGCGGATAACGGGAGTCGCGCCGCCGTGGGTTGAAGGAGGACCACACGACGCTGATGTAGAAGGAGTTGAAGGCGAGCAGTCCGAGGCCGGCCAGCCAGGGGTTGCCCGTCTTGCCCTGGATGATGTTGGAGAAGGCCCCCAGACCCATCAGGAGCCAGGGCAGGAAGGCGTACTTGCCCGGGCCCCTGTCCGGCTCCTTGCACCGCGGGATCGTCGTGCACGACGTCGCCTGCGTGCCGTCCATGCCGTCCATGCCGGCCGTGCTGTCCGCGTCGTTCGTCTTGCCGGGGCGCGGGCCGCCCGTGTCCTGCTGCTGCGTCTGCTGCACTGTCGCTTCCCAGGTCCGCCGTCGTGGGTCACACCGTTCGCGCGGCCCGACGGTATGCGTACACCGCATAACCGCCGAAGAGTGCCAGCCAGGCGGCCAGCACCGCCACCGCGGTCAGGCTCGGAGCGCCGCCCTGGGTGACGCTCTGGCCCAGCTCGGCGAAGCGGTTGCCGGGCGTCCAGGAGGACAGCGAGCGCAGCCAGCCGGGGAACAGCTCCGCCGGGAACCACAGGCCGCCGACGATCGAGAGCAGCAGCATGCAGCCCGTGTTGACCACACCGGTGGACTGCGCGGAGAGGCGGTAGCCGTTGCCGAGCCCGAGGAGGGTGAAGGGGGCGGTGCCCACCCACAGCAGCCCGACCAGCGCGGCCCACTGCCAGGCGGGCATCCGGACGCCGTTGACCAGCGCGCCCACCAGCAGGACGGAGGCGATGGCCGGCAGCACCGTCACCGAGCCGGTCAGCCCCCGGCTCACCACCACGCGCACCGGACTCAGCGGGGTGATCCGCAGCTGCCGAAGCCAGCCCAGCTGCTTGTCCTCGGCGACGCCGGTGCCCGTGCCGATGGCCGCGCCCAGCGCGCCGTACGCCGCCATCCCGACCATCGAGGCGGTCTTCCACTCCGCGGACGCGCCGCCGGGGCCCGCCCCGATGTTGGTCATCAGCACATACATCAGCACCGGCATCCCGATGCCGAAGATCACAAAGCCCTTGTCGCGCAGCGTGCGGCGGATTTCGAGCCGGATGTAGTCGACCATCACGCGGTCTCCTTCAGGGACGGGGCGCCGGCTTCGGCGGAGGTGAGGGTGAGGAAGGCGTCCTCCAGGCTGGCGGGGGCGACCTGCAGGCCGCGGACCAGACCGCGCCCGGCCAGCGCCACGACCGTCGCGTCGGAGTCCGTGGTGCGCAGCATCGCGCGCTCGCCCCGTATCTCCACGGCGCTCACACCGGGCAGTCCGGGCAGCGGTTCGGTCGCCGCCCCCGCGAGGTCGAAGGAGACCAGCGACCCGCCGGCCCGCCGCCTGATCTCCTCGCCGCTGCCGTCGGCGACCACCTTGCCGCCGTCGATCACCACGATCCGGTCGGCGTTGTCGTCCGCCTCCTCCAGATAGTGGGTGGAGAACACGATGGTGTTGCCGCGGCGGGCGTAGGCCCGCATGGAGCGCCAGAACGCCCGGCGCGCCTCGACGTCCAGCGCCGCGGTCGGCTCGTCGAGCACCAGCAGCTCGGGGTTGCCGGCCAGCGCCATCGCGAAGCGGACCCGCTGGGCCTGCCCGCCGGACAGCCGGTCCACTCTCCGCCCGGCGAACTCGGCGAGGCCCGCGAGCTCCAGGGCCTCGGCGACGTCCAGAGGAGCGGGGTAGGTGGCGGCGACGAAGGTGATCAGTTCGCGGACCGTGACCCGCGGGACGGCCTTGCCGTCCTGGAGCATCGCGCCGACCCTGCCCGCCCGTACGGCGGTCTCCGGCGCGCCGCCGAAGAGCCGCACCGTGCCCGAGCCGGGCGGCAGCAGGCCCAGCAGCATGTTGGCGGTGGTGGACTTGCCGGCGCCGTTGCGCCCGAGCAGCGCCACCGTTTCGCCCGCGGTGATCTCCAGGTCGAGGCCGTCCACGGCGCGGACCGCACCGTAACTCCGAGTCACTTCGGAGAAGGTGACCGCCGTGCCGCCGCCGGCCCTGCGCGCCGTGCGCAAATCCCCTGTCACCTGTGTTGTTTCCGTCTTCATGGCCCGCCCCTCCGGTCCGCTCACTGCCCGCTCCCCGTCTGCTTCCGGTCCTGCTTTCCACCTTCGACATTACGGAGAGTCGCCGGCCCGCGGCAGATGCGAATGTGGGGGATCCGCACTGACAAATGTCATGGCCCGCCGGCGGGGGTGCCTGTCCGGCCACTGATCTGACTGGGCGTCAGGGGTCTTCCGGGCGCCGGGAGGATCGGCTATACATGAGGACCATCGGCTAGAACGCGTTCTAGATGCGTCCCGTGCACCGGCGGAGCGCGACCGCGCCGACCAGATACGACCCCGGCACGGCCGACGGTGCGGACGGCCGGGCCGGGGTCTTCACACCGTGGTGAAGGAGCAACAGCCCCATGCCCATCGACGCCGCCAAGGCCCTCTCCGCCGAGCCGCGGACCACCGAACTCGCCTGGGACCACAAGGACGTCCAGCTCTACCACCTCGGCATCGGCGCCGGCGCGGCCACCCCGGACAAGCCGCACCCCGCCACCGACCCGGACGAACTGCGCTACACCCTGGAGAGCGCACTGCACGTCCTGCCCAGCTTCGCCACCGTGGCGGGCGGCGGGATGGCGGTGGCCGGCGGCCTCTCCACGCCCGGCATCGACGTCGACCTCGCGGCCGTCCTGCACGGCGGACAGTCCGTCACCGTGCACCGCCCGCTCCCGGTGCGCGGCCGCGCCCGGCAGACCTCCTCCGTCCCGGCCGTCCACGACAAGGGCAAG
Organism: Streptomyces sp. NPDC059008; assembly: GCF_042749045.1. Lineage (NCBI taxonomy): Bacteria > Bacillati > Actinomycetota > Actinomycetes > Kitasatosporales > Streptomycetaceae > Streptomyces > Streptomyces sp. NPDC059008. The sequence goes on from NZ_JBHYJC010000056.1 coordinate 37,608, forward strand.
GCCGCCGTGATCGTGCTGCGCTCGGAGGTCGCCGACGAGGAGGGGCCGTTGTGGACCTGCGACACGCAGATCTTCGTCCGGGGGGAGGGCGGCTTCGGGGGCGACCGAGGGTCCTCCGTGCGCCTCGAACTTCCCGAGCGCGCCCCTGATCTGACCACCGAACGGCATATCCGCGAGGACCAGGCGCTGCTCTACCGCCTCTCCGGGGACTGGAATCCGCTGCACGCGGACCCCGAGTTCGCCAAGCTCGCCGGCTTCGACCGGCCGATCCTGCACGGGCTGTGCACCTACGGGGTCGCGCTCAAGGCGATCGTCGACACGGTGCTCGACGGGGACGTGGCCAGGGTGCGCTCGTACGCCACCCGATTCGCGGGAGTGGTGTTCCCGGGCGAGACCCTCCGCATCCGGGCGTGGCGGGAGCCCGGCCGGGTCCAGGTGTCGGTCACGGCACCCGAGCGGGACGACGCGGCGGTTCTGGTGGACACCGTGGTGGAGCACAACTAGGGGGCCTCTCCCGGACAGCCCCCACTCGACGCCTGAGAGGACGTGACATGCGCGCAGCCGTACAGCACGAGACCGGTCAGGACAAGCTGGAGGTGCTCGACGACGTCGAGGCGGTGGGGTTCGGTCCGGGGAAGGTCAGGGTCCGCATCCGGGCGACGGGGCTGTGCCACTCCGACCTCTCGGCCATGAGCGGGGTGCTGCCGCAGCCCGCCCCCTTCGTTCCCGGGCACGAGGGAGCCGGGGAGGTCCTCGACGTCGGCGACGGTGTCACCGGCGTCGGCCAGGGGGACCGGGTCCTGATCTGCTGGCTGCCCGCCTGCGGCAGCTGTCCGTCCTGCAAGCGCGGCCAGACCCATCTGTGCCTGGCCGGATTCCTGAACGCCGGTACGCCCAACTTCAAGCGCCCCGGTGGAGACGTGTTCGGCTTCGCCGGCACCGGTACCTTCGCCGAGGAGGTCGTGGTCCCCGCCAACTGCGCGGTCCCCATCCCGGACGACGTCCCGTACGAGATCGCCGCGCTGATCGGCTGCGGAGTCACCACCGGGCTCGGCGCGGCCCTCAACACGGCCCAGGTGGAGGCCGCCTCCTCGGTGGCGGTCATCGGGTGCGGCGGCGTCGGCATCTCCACCATCCAGGGCGCGCGGGCCTGCGGCGCGGCCCAGATCATCGCCGTCGACCCGGTGCCGGCCCGCCGGGAGGCTGCGCTGCGCTTCGGCGCCACCGAAGCCGTCGCCCCCGAGGAACTCGCCGACGCCAAGGCCCGGATCACCGCGGGCGAGGGCTTCGACTACGTCTTCGAGGTGGTCGGCAAGTCCGCCACCGCCCGCACCGCCTACGAGACGACCCGGCGCGGCGGCACCCTGTGCGTGGTCGGCGCGGGCGCCATGGACGACACCTTCCAGGTCAACATGTTCGAGCTGTTCTTCGACGAGAAGCGCATCCTGCCGTCCCTGTACGGCGGCGCGGACGTGCTGCGCTCCTACGAGCGGGCCATCGCCCTGTGGCGGGCCGGCCGGATCGATCTGGCCGGCCTGATCACCCACCGCGTCCAGCTCGGCGAGATCAACGACGCGCTCGACCAGATGCGTTCCGGGACCGCGCTGCGCACCTGCATAGAGATCTGACCACGCCTGTGGGCCGGCCGCGCGCCTGTGGACCTTTCCTGCGCGCGGGCCGGCCGGGCGCCCGGCCGGGGACGCCGGAGAACCGATCGAGAGGACAGGAAGAGCGATGGCACAGCCACTTGAGGGCCTGACCGCGATCGTGACCGGGGCCGGCCGCGGCCTGGGCCGCGCCGAAGCCCTCGAACTCGCCCGGCTCGGTGCCCGGGTCGTGGTCAACGACTACGGGCAGCCGGGCCGCGACGGCTCGGGCGAGGCCTCCGCGGCCCCCGCCGAGGACGTCGCCGCCGAGATCCGGGCGGCGGGCGGCCAGGCGGTCGCCCACCTCGGCGACATCGCCGACCACGAACAGGCCGGCGCGCTCGTGCGGTTGGCGGTCACCACCTTCGGACGGCTCGACATCCTGGTCAACAACGCAGGCATCCTCCGCGACCGGATGGTGTTCTCGATGACCGAGGACGAATGGGACTCGGTCATCCGCGTCCACCTCAAGGGCCACTTCAACACCACCCACTTCGCCGCGATCCACTGGCGCGAACGCTCCAAGGCAGCCGGTGCCCCGGTGTACGGCCGGATCATCAACACCTCCTCGGAGGCGTTCCTGGCCGGTTCGGCGGGCCAGCCCAACTATGCGGCGGCCAAGGGCGGCATCGTCGGCCTGACGACCTCCACGGCGCTGGCGCTGGCCAAGTACGGCGTGACGGCCAACGCGATCTGCCCGCGTGCCCGCACCCGTATGACGGAGGACGTCTTCGCCGGCTTCGAGGAGCCGGCGGACGGCGGGCTCGACGTGCTGGCCCCCGAGCATGTCGCCCCGCTCGTCGGCTATCTGGCCGCGCCGGCCGCGGCCCGGGTCAACGGCCAGCTGCTGGTCGTGCACGGCGGTATGGTCGCGATCGCCGAACGCCCGCGGATCGCCGCCAAGTTCGACACCGCCAAGGAGGTCTTCAGCTTCGAGGAGCTGGACGGGCTGCTGACGCCGTACTACGCGCAGCGCCCGCCGAACGAGACCTTCGCGGCGGCCGAGGTGCTGGGACTCAAGCACGGCTGACGGGCGGACCGGCGGACCAGGTGGCCCGCCGGGCGGCCGACCCGCGCGAAGGGCCGCGGCCGCCGCGCGCCGAGA
>NZ_JBHYJC010000057.1:0-38229 GCF_042749045.1 Streptomyces sp. NPDC059008
CGACGTCCTGCCCGCCGCCGCGGCACAACTTCCTCACCCTGCCGCGCATTCGCTCCGAATCCCCGGCGTTCGACCTGCACCACCCGGAGATCGCGGCCCTCGACGCGCTGCACAACGGTCACGGCGCTGAGGACGGCAAGTCCCTCGCCGGCGGCAAGGAGGCGGGCAAGTGAAGATCCAGGGCAAGATGTTCATCTGGCTCTCCGTCTTCGTCCTGGCCATGGCGATCGTCTATGGCCTGTGGTCGAAGGAGCCGGCGGGCACCACCGCGCTGTTCCTCGCCTTCGGCCTGTGCATCATGGTCGGCTACTACCTGGCCTTCACGGCCCGGCGGGTCGACGCGGGTGCCCAGGACAACGAGAACGCCGAGGTCTCGGACGACGCCGGTGAGCTGGGCTTCTTCAGCCCGCACAGCTGGCAGCCGCTGTCCCTGGCCGTCGGTGGCGCGCTCGCCTTCCTGGGCGTCGTCTTCGGCTGGTGGCTGCTGTACTTCTCCCTGCCGGTGATCCTCGTCGGCCTCTTCGGCTGGGTCTTCGAGTACTACCACGGTGAGAACCGCACGCAGTAGGAGCACATCAGGCGGCAACAGCACCGCTGACACGCCGCGGAGCGGGCCCGGACACCTCAACAGGTGTCCGGGCCCGCCCCGTTTGGGCGGCAGGGACGCACCCGTTTGCAGTCCTCCAGCGCGCTGAGACAGGTGATTCTTCATATTTTTGGGTCATGAGTCACAGACCTCGAACCCGGACGGTGCTGAGCTGCGGCCTCCTGCTCGTGCCCCTCGCGGTGAGCTCTGCCGCGTGCGGGGGCTCGGCGTCGGAAGCACTCTCCGCCGATCCCTACGACGCGGGCGACCAGATCACCGCCAACACCCCGGACGGAAAGCGGCAAGCGGACCCCGACAAGCCGCTTGAGGTCTCCGTCACGGACGACGCGGCGCGGATCACGGACGTGACCGCCACCGATTCCACCGGCCGCTTCGTGCACGGCGAACTGAGCGCCGACGGCAGGCACTGGCGCACCACGGCGCCGCTGGCCGCCGGAACCCGCTACACGGTGCGGGTCAGCACCGAGGAGGACGGCTCGCCGGGCCGCAAGACGCTCGTGGTCAACACCAAGGAGGCCAAGGGCCAGTTGACCGCGGTCTTCGGCCCGGAGAGCGGCGAGTACGGCGTCGGCCAGCCGATCACCGCCGAGCTGAGCAAGCCCCTCAAGGACCCCAAGGCGCGCGCCGTCGTCGAGAGCGCCCTGAAGGTCGACTCCATGCCGCGTGTCGAGGGTGCCTGGCACTGGGTGGACGACAAGAAGCTGCACTTCCGCCCGAAGGTGTACTGGCCCGCCCACGCCACCATCTCGGTGCACAGCAACCTGGCCGGCCTGAAGATCGCCAAGGGCTTCTACGGAGGCGCCTCCAAGCCCGTCAGGCTCACCACCGGCGACCGCGTGGAGGCCGTCACCGACGCGGCGGCGCACCAGATGACGGTGAAGCGCAACGGCACGACGATCAACACCATCCCCGTCACGACCGGCAAGCCCGGATTCTCCACCCGCAACGGCGTCAAGGTCGTGCTCGGCAAGGAGAGCTTCGTACGGATGCGCAGCACGACCGTCGGCATCGCCGCCGGGAGCTCGGAGTCCTACGATCTGCCGGTCTACTGGGCCACCCGGGTGACCTGGAGCGGCGAGTACGTCCACGCCGCGCCCTGGTCCGTCGGATCGCAGGGCGCGGCGAACGTCAGCCACGGCTGCACGGGCATGTCCACCAGCAACGCCCAGTGGTTCTTCAACACCGTGCGGGTCGGCGACATCGTCAAGGTCGTCAACAGCGGCGGCGAGACCATGACGCCGTTCGACAACGGCTACGGCGACTGGAACCTGCCGTGGAACGAATGGCGCGCCGGCAGTGCCCTGAAGGGCAAGGGCACCACCACAGGAGCCGCCGAACGCCAGCAGAATCCCAGCGACGACGCCCGGCTGCGCCCGAAGATCTAGCGGCCGCCCTACGGGCCCTAAGAGACCGTCAGCGGGCCGCTCAGGCCTGTACGAGGTGCTTGCGCCGCAGCAGCCCGGCCAGGGCGTCGGCGAAGGCCACCGGATCGATCGGATGGGTCACCGCGGCGTCCGCCCGGCTCCAGGTGGCCAGCCAGGCGTCCTGCGGGCGTCCGATCAGCAGCAGCACCGGCGGGCACTGGAAGATCTCGTCCTTGATCTGCCGGCAGACGCCCATCCCGCCCGCGGGCGCGGTCTCGCCGTCCAGCACGCAGACGTCGATGCCGCCCTGCTCCAGGGCCTCCAGGACGGCCGGGGCGGTGGCGCACTCCAGGATCTCGATCTGCGGGGCATCGGCGGCGGGGCGCCGTCCGGCCGCCAGCCGGACCTGCTCGCGGGTGATGGCGTTGTCGCTGTAGACCAGCACCGTGGCAGTCGCCTGCATCGTTCCTCCACGCTTTTCGTAGCGGCACAGCATCGGGTGGCACTGTTGCGCCGGATGCTACTCCCGCAACGGGCGCCCGCAGGAGGGGTTGAACACATCCAAGATCTGCCCGACGGGCCGTCAGGACCGCCTTCCGGCGGCCCCGCCGACGGCTCGGCCCGCCGGTGCTTCCCCCCTTCGGGCGACCGCGGAATTGGGCCGTACGAGCAGGGCATACGTCCTTGACACACCGAACGGCACCCCCCGGAGTGAGGGCGGGATAAGCGACCGACATAATGTCGGTCGTGGCGACAGCAACGACAGTAGAAACCGGGCACGCGCACCCGTCGGTCAATCGGCCGAACCTCACCAGCGTCGGAACCATCATCTGGCTGAGTTCCGAGCTGATGTTCTTCGCGGCCCTCTTCGCGATGTACTTCACCCTCCGATCGGTGACCGGCGCCGAGTATTGGAAGGAATCCGCCGATGCGTTGAATCTTCCGTTCTCCGCGACCAACACCACGATCCTGGTGCTCAGCTCCCTGACCTGCCAGCTCGGCGTTTTCGCGGCCGAGCGCGGCGACGTCAAGAAGCTCCGGGCCTGGTTCGTGGTCACCTTCGTCATGGGTGCGATCTTCATCGGCGGTCAGGTCTTCGAGTACACCGAGCTGGTCAAGCACGAGGGCCTGTCGCTCTCGTCCGGCCCGTACGGCTCGGTGTTCTACCTGACCACCGGCTTCCACGGACTGCATGTGACGGGCGGACTCATCGCCTTCCTGCTGGTCCTGGGCAGGACGTACGCGGCCAAGAGGTTCACCCACACGCAGGCCACCGCGGCCATCGTTGTGTCCTACTACTGGCACTTCGTCGATGTCGTCTGGATCGGCCTCTTCGCCACGATCTACCTGATCAAGTAGCCCCTGCCGGCTCCGCATCAGACAGACATATCCACAGCATCGACGCAGAAGATCCTGACACCGGGGTAATCCGTGAAAAAGCTCTCCGCACGACGGCGCCATCCGCTGGCGGCGCTCGTCGTCCTACTCCTCGCGCTGGCGGTCACCGGGGGGCTGTACGCCGCGTTCGCGCCGGCGGACAAGGCTCAGGCCGATGACACCGCCCAGTCCCTTGCCATCAAGGAGGGCAAGAAGCTCTACGCCGTGGGCTGTGCAAGCTGCCACGGCACCGGCGGTCAGGGCACCTCCGACGGCCCGAGCCTGGTCGGCGTGGGCGCCGCAGCCGTCGACTTCCAGGTCGGCACCGGCCGTATGCCGGCCCAGCAGCCCGGCGCCCAGGTGCCGCGGAAGAAGGCCATCTACAACGACGCCCAGCGTGAGGCCCTGGCGGCCTACGTCGCGTCGCTGGGTGCCGGTCCGACCGTCCCGGAGAAGTCGCAGTACAGCCCCGATGGTGCCGACATCGGCAAGGGCGGCGAGCTGTTCCGCACCAACTGCGCGCAGTGCCACAACTTCACCGGCAAGGGCGGCGCCCTCACCAACGGCAAGTACGCACCGACGCTCGAGGGCGTGGACCCGAAGCACATCTACGAGGCCATGGAAACCGGCCCGCAGAACATGCCCTCCTTCGGTGACGGCTCGCTGAGCAAGCAGAACAAGAAGGACATCATCGCGTACCTCGGCGCCGTCAACGGCGATGAATCCGAGAGCCCCGGCGGCCTGGACCTCGGCGGTCTCGGCCCGGTCAGCGAGGGTCTCTTCGGCTACATCTTCGGCCTGGGCGCGCTGGTAGTGGTCGCCATCTGGGTCGCAGCCCGGACTACGAAGGCCAAGAAGTCATGAGCGAGACTGGACGACACGCAGACGTGCCAGAAGAAACCCTTCCCAGTGAGCGGGAGACGGCTCACGAAGGTGCGGTGACGAAGGCGGACAACCCGTTCGCCGACCCGGGGCTGCCGCCCCACGAGCACCGCGCCCAGGACATCGACGAGCGGGCCGCCAAGCGCTCCGAGCGCACCGTTGCCCTCCTCTTCCTGGTGTCCATGATCGCCACGGTCGGCTTCATCGCCTCGTACGTGGCCATCCCGATCGACAAGATCGTCTACATCTGGCCGATCGGCCACATCAGCGCCCTGAACTTCGCGCTCGGTCTGACGCTCGGTGCGGCCCTGTTCTGCATCGGCGCCGGCGCGGTCCACTGGGCCCGCACGCTGATGTCGGACGTGGAGGTCGCCGACGACCGCCACCCGATCGAGGCCACGCCCGAGGTCAAGGCCAAGGTCATGGCCGACTTCCAGGCCGGTGCCGAGGAGTCGGGCTTCGGCCGTCGCAAGCTGATCCGCAACACGATGTTCGGCGCGCTGGCCCTGGTGCCGCTCTCCGGCGTCGTCCTGCTGCGCGACCTCGGTCCGCTGCCGGGGACCAAGCTGCGCACCACGGGCTGGAAGAAGGGCGTCCGCCTGGTCAACCAGTCCACCAACCTCCCGCTGCGTCCCGAGGACATCGCGGTCGGGTCGCTGACCTTCGCCAAGCCCGAGGGCCTGGAGGAGGACGACCACGACTTCAACAACAAGATCGCCAAGGACGCCCTGATGCTCGTGCGGATCCAGCCGCAGAACATCAAGGACAAGCAGGAGCTCGCCTGGTCCCACGAGGGCATCGTGGCGTACTCGAAGATCTGCACCCACGTGGGTTGCCCGATCAGCCTGTACGAGCAGCAGACGCACCACGTGCTCTGCCCCTGCCACCAGTCGACCTTCGACCTCGCTGACGGTGGTCGGGTGATCTTCGGTCCCGCCGGACACGCCCTGCCGCAGCTGCACATCACGGAGAAGGACGGCTTCCTGGAGGCCGCGAGCGGCTTCGCGGAGCCCGTCGGCCCGAGCTTCTGGGAGCGCGGATGAGTAACGAACAAGGCGCGACCAACCCGCGCCGCGGCCAGGCGCCGCGGGGCGAGCGGATCGCCGACTGGGCGGACGGCCGGCTGGGCATCTACAGCCTCGCCAAGGCCAACATGCGCAAGATCTTCCCGGACCACTGGTCCTTCATGCTGGGTGAGGTCGCGCTCTACAGCTTCATCATCATCATCCTGACCGGTGTCTATCTGACGCTGTTCTTCCACCCGAGCATGGCCGAGGTCACCTACCACGGTTCCTATGTGCCCATGCAGGGAATCCGGATGACCCAGGCCTTCGAGTCGACGCTGGACATCAGCTTCGACGTCCGCGGTGGTCTGCTCATCCGCCAGATCCACCACTGGGCCGCGCTGGTCTTCCTGGCCGCGATGATGGTCCACATGATGCGGGTGTTCTTCACCGGCGCCTTCCGCAAGCCGCGCGAGGTCAACTGGCTGTTCGGCTTCCTGCTGTTCGTGCTGGGCATGTTCACCGGCTTCACCGGCTACTCGCTCCCCGACGACCTGCTCTCCGGTACCGGCGTGCGGTTCATCGAGGGCGTCATCCTGGCGATGCCGCTGGTCGGTTCGTACCTGCAGATGTTCATCTTCGGCGGCGAGTTCCCCGGGCACGACATCATCCCGAGGTTCTTCACGGTGCACGTGCTGCTGCTGCCGGGCATCATGCTCGGCCTGCTGGTGGCGCACCTGATCCTGGTCTTCTACCACAAGCACACGCAGTTCCCGGGTGCCGGCAAGACCAACAACAACGTCGTCGGCATGCCGCTGCTGCCGGTCTACATGGCCAAGGCCGGAGGCTTCTTCTTCCTGGTCTTCGGTGTGATCTCGGTGATCGCCGCGGTCGCCAGCATCAACCCCGTGTGGGCCATCGGACCGTACCGGCCCGACCAGGTCTCCACGGGCGCCCAGCCCGACTGGTACATGGGCTTCGCCGAGGGTCTGGTCCGCGTCATGCCGGGCTGGGAGTGGGACTTCTGGGGCCACACCGTCAACTTCGGTGTGCTGATCCCGATCCTGATCTTCCCGCTGGTCCTGGTCGCCATCGCGGTCTACCCGTTCGTCGAGTCCTGGGTCCGCGGCGACAAGCGCGAGCACCACATCCTGGACCGCCCGCGCAACGTCCCGACCCGCACCGGCTTCGGTGTGGCCTGGCTGGTCGCGTACTTCGTGATGCTGATCGGTGGTGGCAACGACCTGTGGGCGACCCACTTCCACCTGTCGATCAACACCATCACCTGGTTCGTCCGGATCGCGTTCTTCGTCGGACCGGTGCTGGCCTTCATCGCCACCAAGCGGATCTGCCTGGGTCTGCAGCGGCGCGACAGGGACAAGGTGCTGCACGGCCGCGAGTCCGGCATCATCAAGCGCCTGCCGCACGGTGAGTTCATCGAGGTCCACGAGCCGCTCGACCAGGAGCAGCTGCACCTCCTGACCCAGCACGAGCAGCCCAAGCCGCTCGAACTGGGCCCGGAGGTCGACGAGAACGGCGTCAAGCGCAAGATCAAGCGCTCGCAGAAGCTGCGCGCCAAGCTCTCGAAGTCCTACTACGGCGAGGACAGCGTCATCGCCAAGCCCACGGTCGAGGAGTACCAGGAGATCACCAGCGGCCACGGCCACCACTGATCCCCTCGGCGCCTCGTAGCGCACCGTAGGCAGTACGCCACCCAGAGGGCCCCGTCCGGCGATCGGACGGGGCCCTCCGGCGTACCCGCCGGGTCGATAGGGTGACGGCATAAGCAGGAAACACACCAGGAGCGTGGACCATGAACGTTGTGACCCCGGCAGGCGGCGACAGCGTGGCGGCCCACACCTGGCCGGGCATCCTCAACGCCCTCCTCGACGGCCGCGACCTCAGCGCCGACGACACCGCCTGGGCGATGGACAAGATCATGCGGGGCGAGGCCAGCGACGCCCAGATCGCCGGTTTCGCGGTGGCGCTGCGGGCCAAGGGCGAGACCGTCGCCGAGATCTCCGGACTCGTCCGCACCATGTACGCGCACGCCCGGCTGATCGAGGTCCCCGGCCCCAGCGTCGACATCGTCGGCACCGGCGGCGACGGCGCCAAGACCGTCAACATCTCCACGATGTCCTCGATCGTGGTCGCCGGCACCGGCGCGAAGGTCGTCAAGCACGGCAACCGCGCGGCGTCCTCGGCCAGCGGAGCCTCCGACGTGCTGGAGAAGCTCGGCGTCAATCTCGACCTCACCCCGCAGCGGGTCACCGAGGTCGCGCAGGAAGCGGGCATCACCTTCTGCTTCGCGGTGAAGTTCCACCCCGCGCTGCGGCACGTCGCCAACGCCCGGGGCCAGCTCGGCATCCGCACGACCTTCAACGTGCTGGGCCCGCTGACCAACCCCGCGAAGGTCCGCGCCCAGGCGACCGGCGTCGCCGACGCCCGGATGGCGCCGATCCTGGCCGGTGTGCTCGCCGAGCGCGGCTCCTCGGCGCTGGTCTTCCGCGGCGACGACGGCCTGGACGAGCTGACCACGACCGCGACCTCCCGGGTGTGGGTCGTACGGGACGGCACGGTGCGCGAGGAGCGCTTCGACCCGCGGGACGTCGGCATCGGCCTGGTCCCCGTCGAGGCCCTGCGCGGCGCGGACGCCTCCTACAACGCGGAGGTGGCCCGCCGGCTGCTGGACGGCGAGACCGGACCGGTACGCGACGCGGTCCTGCTGAACTCCGCGGCCGCGCTGGTCGCGCTGGAGCCGGGCGACGCCCCCCTGGCGGAACAGATCCGCGCGGGCATCGAGAAGGCCGCCGCCTCGATCGACTCCGGCGCCGCCAGGCGGGCGCTGGAGCGGTGGGTGACCGCCAGCAACGCATGAGCGGCGGGTGACGCAGAGTGTGAGGCAGGCCCCAGTCCGTCATACGGACCGGGGCTTGCGCGTTGTTGATCGTGTGGCATGATGCTGCGCAGGTCACGAGTGACAGCGACACAGGCCCCGGCCCGCTGTCCGGCAACCCTCCGTCCGTGGCGGGGTGCCCCGGGTGATGACCAGGCCGCAGGCAGCGAGGTCTGCGGCAAGCGCGGATCCCTCGCCAGGGATCCTGGTCCTCGAGGGAGAACTTCCGTGAACCAGCGAATGCGATAGGGCCCCTCGGCCCCTTTTCCGCACCCTTTTTCCTTTCACGCTGCGGCGCCCCGCAGTGCGCTGTGACGCACCCCGACGCGCCCGCCCGCAGCGAATTCGCTTGTCTCTCACGGGAGTTCGCCATGTCTGTTTCCGCCGTTGCCGCCGACAGTTCCGTTTGTGCCCCGCTGCCGGTTCTGGGACGCGATGTCCTGGTCCCGCTCGTGACCGGCGGCGAGGTCGACTACGCCGCGCTCGACTACGCCGCCAGCGCACCGGCGCTCCAGCGGGTCTGGGACGACGTGGCCGCCTACGCCCCGTACTACGGCAGCGTGCACCGTGGCGCCGGATACCTCTCCCAGCTCTCCACCGACCTCTTCGAGAACAGCCGCCGGACCATCGCCGAGTTCCTCGGCTGCCGCGCCGACGACCAGGTGGTCTTCACCCGCGCCACCACCGACTCGCTGAACCTCCTGGCCTCCGTACTCCCGCACGGCACCCGGGTGTTCGTCTTCGAGACCGAGCACCACGCCTCGCTGCTGCCCTGGGAGCAGCGCGCGGACGTCACGGTGACGTACCTCAACGCGCCGCGCACCCCGCAGCAGGCGGTGGACACCCTGGAGAAGGCGCTCGCCGAGCGCGAGCCTTACGGGCCGGCGCTGGTGTGCGTGACCGGTGCGTCCAACGTGACCGGCGAGCTGTGGCCGGTGCGGGAGCTGGCGGCCGCGGCCCACGCCCACGGCGCGCGGATCGTGCTGGACGCGGCCCAGCTCGCCCCGCACCACCCCCTCGACATCGCCGAACTGGACGTCGACTGGGTCGCCTTCTCCGGCCACAAGCTGTACGCGCCGTTCGGCGCCGGGGTGCTGGCCGGCCGCGCGGACTGGCTGCAGGACGGCGAGCCGTACCTGGCCGGCGGCGGCGCCAGCCGCAGGGTCTCCCGGCGCACCGACGGCGGCGTGGACGTCGAGTGGCACACCACCGCCGCCCGGCACGAGGCCGGCTCGCCGAACGTCATCGGCGCCTACGCGATCGCCGCCGCCTGCCAGGCGCTCACCGAGGCCGGCTTCGACACCCTGGTCGCCCGCGAACAGGCGCTGATCGCCCGGGTGCGGGAGGGTCTGGCCGAGGTGCCCGAGGTCAAGGTGCTCTCCCTCTTCGGCGACGACGCACCCAGGGTGGGCGTGCTCTCGTTCGTCGTCGACGGCTGGAACAGCTCGCACTTCGCCGCCGCGCTGTCGGCCGAGTACGGCATCGGCGTACGCGACGGCCTGTTCTGCGCGCACCCGCTCGTACGGACCCTGCTGGGCAGCGAGCCCCAGGACCCGGGGGAGTGCGGCGCCCCCGAGGCGGCCCCCGGCGAGCGCGCCCTGAACGCCATCCGCGTCAGTTTCGGCGCCGGCACCCCCGACGAGCACATCGACCGCTTCGTCGGCGCGGTGAAGGAACTCATCGCGGACGGCGCACGGTGGAACTACCGCACGGAGGACGGCCGTTGCGTACCCGCGTCTCTTTGACGCGGGGATCCATCCCACGTTTTTGGCTTTCCCGCCGTGGTGGTTGTTCGCCGTTGCGCCTGCGGCGGGCGGTTGTTTGTCGGGTGCGGTGACAGCCCTACGGACTTCGTCCTACGGTCTGTCCCCTCCCGTGAGTGGGTGGAAGACGGCCGGTGGGGGCGGGCCCTATCTGTCGACTTCCTGCAGACGGGGGCTTACGGGGACCCCCACCGGTCTCCTCCCCTCCCACTCACGGGAGGGGGCGGACCGCAGGACGGAGTCCGGAGGGGCGCACCCGCTGCCGAAAACGCCCCGCGCAGCGGCAACCAGCCCGCCGCTAGGCGCAACGGTGAGCAACCAGCACGGCGGGACAGCCGAAAGCGTGGGGGAAAAACGGGCTAGGCATCCAGCCCGATCGCGAAGGCCGCCTCCAGGTCGTGCTGGGAGTACGTGCGGAAGGCGATGTGCGTCTCGGTGGAGGCGACGCCGGGGACCTTGCTGATCCGGCCGGGGATGACGTCCGCGAGGTCGTCGTGGGCGGCGACCCGGACCATGGCGATGAGGTCGTGGGCGCCGGTGACGGAGTAGACCTCGCTGACGCCGTCCAGTGCGGCGATCTTCTGGGCGATCTCGGGGATCTGGTCCACGCTGGTCTTGATGAGCACGATCGACGTGATCACGGCTGGCTCTCTCCCTCGGTCGCCGGGTCATTCGCCCTGGTGGCCCCCACACTATCCCTCCGGTACCGGACCCAGGCGTACAGAAAGCCGAGCGTGAAGCCGACGACGTGTGCGAGGTAGGCGACGCCGGGCCCGTGGGGGTCGTCCTGGGCGGCCTGCCACTGGAGGAAGAACCAGAACAGCAGCACGATCCAGGCGGGAAAGCGCAGCGGAAGGAAGAACAGGAAGGGGAAGACGCTGGTGACCCGGGCCCTGGGGAAGAGGTAGAGGAAGGCGCCCAGGACGCCGGCGATCGAGCCGGAGGCGCCCACCAGCGTCTGGCCCGAGGAGGCGTGCGCGGCCGCGTAGCCGAGCAGCGCCAGGTAGCCGATGATGAGGTAGAAGGCGGCGAACGGCAGCCGGCCCATCCGCGCCTCGGCCATCCCGCCGAAGACGTACAGAAACAGTATGTTGCCGAGCAGATGCAGCCAGCTGCCGTGCACGAACAGCGCGGTGAGCGGAGTGATCAGCGCCCGCAGCGAACCGCTCCAGAGCTCCAGCGGGATCACGCCCCATCGCTCGAAGTACGCGGTCTGCGCCTCCAGCAGGGCGTCGCCGGTGCCGTACATCCGGTTCAGGGTGCAGACGGGGCCGGCCACGAAGACCACGCAGCACAGGCCGATCAGCACATTCGTCAGCCGCGAGAACACCGCGGTCGGGGACCGGGTGGGGTGCGGCGGGCGGGGGAGGAGGCCGGATGGGCGGGGAGAGTCGGCGCGCGCGGAGCGCGGAGTACGGGGTGAACGGGGAGGGGGAGCCGACGCCGTCATGAAGTGATCATGGCGTAATGCGGGCAATCGGGACAGAGTGCCTCGCCGCGTCCCGGCTCCTGGGCAGGGCCCGCACCGGCCCCCCATCAGGCCGTAGGGTTGCAGGCAGTACCTTGCGTACTTCCGCAGTCCGACGGCGCACCGCGTGAACGGCGCAGCAGCACGAGATCGACGAGCATGAAAGAGGACGACACGATGTCTGTTCCCCTGCCGACGGCCGAAACCCGGTGGCGCTGCACGCTGTGCGGCAACCTCACCCGTTTCGATGTGACCCGACAGGCCAAGGTCGTGGAGTACGTCCACCTGGACCTGGCCGGGGAGCCGAAGGTGGAGGAGCGCGAGGTCCTCAGTGAGAGCATCGAATCCGTGCGCTGCCGCTGGTGCAACGCGGTCGACCAGATCGAACTGGTGGACCGTCCGGGCGCGAGCGCCTGAGATCGGAGCGATGCAGCCGTGGTGGACCGTCCAGAAGGGGAGCCGGGGGCCGAGCGTGCCGACGCGCCTGCGGGTGCGGCGGACGAGGTGCTCGACCGTCCGCTGCCCGAGGGCGTACGGCGCCGGGTCGTGGCGCTCACCGCGGAGTCCTTCGGCGCACTGACCGTCGCCGAACTCCCGGCTCCCCTGCGGCAGTACGCCCGGTTCACCCCGACTCGCCGGGCCAAGTTCGCCGGGAACGCGATGGCCGCCGCGCTGGAGGGCGACGCGGTCTTCCGGCAGCGGATCGCCGGCAAGCTGCGCGAGGCCCAGCCGGAGCTCGCCGAGGCGCTGGAGCACGGCACCCCGCCCGCCGCCGCCGATCCGCTCGATGTCGCCGCGGCCGCCTATGTGCTGCGGCCCGACGGCTGGGTCAAGCTCGTCGCGGCGGCCGGTGAGGAGGCGCAGCGGGCGCGCGCCGAGCGGGCCGGCGAGGAGGCCGAGCGGGAGCTGGCCAGGCTGCGCGCGGAGCTGGCGCAGGCGCGCGACGAGGCGCGGGCGGACACCGAGCGGATCCGGGTGGACCTGGAGGCCGCGCGCAAGGAGAACGAGACGCTGCGCCGCAAGCTGCGCAGCGCGCTGAGCGACGTCAAGCGCGGTGAGGCCGCGGTGCGCAAGGCCGAGGCCGAGCTGGCCGACGTACGGGACCGGGCGGCCACGGAGAAGAACGCCGCGGACAGCGAGCTGCGCCGGCTCAAGGCCCGCATCACCGAGGCGGAGGCGACGCTGGAGACCAGCCGGCGAGCCGTCCGCGAGGGGCGCAGCGTCGAGGACATGCGGCTGCGGCTGCTGCTGGACACCGTTCTGGACGCCGCCCAGGGGCTGCGCCGCGAGCTGGCGCTGCCGCCCGCCAACGTCCATCCGGCCGACACCGTCGAGGCGGTCGCGCCGGGCCGGATGACGCCCAAGGACATCGCGACGCGTGCGCTGTCGGAGACGGACCCGGCGCTGCTCGACCAGCTACTGGCGCTGCCCCAGGCGCATTTGGTGGTGGATGGCTACAACGTCACCAAAACCGGCTATCCGACCATGCCGCTCGACAAGCAGCGGCTGCGCCTCCTGGGCGGTCTCGCGGTGCTGGCGGCGCAGACCGGCGCCGAGATGACCTGCGTCTTCGACGGTGCGGAGCTGGCGGCGCCGGTGCTGCTCGCACCGCCGCGCGGCGTGCGGGTCCTGTTCAGCAAACCGGGCGTAACGGCCGATGAGTTGATTCGTCAACTCGTACGTGCCGAACCGCCCGGCCGCCCGGTCGTCGTGGTCTCCACGGACCGGGAAGTGGCCGACGGTGTGGCGAAGGCCGGGGCGCGGCCGGTCGCATCGGCCCTGTTGCTCAAGCGACTTGCCCGTACCTGAGGGGCGGGATTCGGACTTCCGGACCGCGGAAGAAAACGCTCGCCATCCGTCTCTCAGTGTCAATTGGCGCTCACTGCCTGTGTGATGTTGGTAAAGGATGGGGTTTGTGGCGCAGATTTTTCCTATGAGGATTTGAAGCGATCACAGCTCGGTTACTAAGGTCGGGCGCGAACCTTCATACAGGTGATCATCCAACCGGGATGAACAGTGAAGGTACCGCCGAGTCCGCGGCGTTCACGCGGAGCCGGGGTCTTGCCCCCCCCACTTCCCGGTAGGCGGCTGGAGGAAGAAGGAGCTCGCCCCCGTGGCGTCCCACCGTCGACCCAAGCAGCCGAGCCGTACCCGCGTGACCGTGCTGACCGCCACCGCCGCGGCGGCCGTGGCCCTTTCGTCCCAGGCCGCCCAGGCCGCCCCCTCGCCGTCGAAGAAGGACGTCAAGTCCGAGGTCGACAAGCTCTACGAGCAGGCCGAGCAGGCCACCGAGAAGTACAACGGGGTCAAGGAGCAGCAGGACAAGCTCCAGAAGGAGGTCGACGACCTCCAGGACAAGGTCGCGCGCGGGCAGGGTGAGCTCAACCAGCTCCGCAAGGGCCTCGGCGCGGTCGCCTCCGGCCAGTACCGCAGCGGCTCCATCGACCCCTCGGTGCAGCTGTTCCTCTCCGGCGACCCGGACACCTACCTCGAGAAGGCCGCCACCCTCGACCAGTTGAGCGGCAAGCAGGCCGAGCAGCTCAAGACCATCGCGGACAAGCAGCGCCGGCTCGCCCAGGAGCGCGCGGAGGCCGCGAGCAAGATCCAGGACCTCACCGAGACCCGTAAGGCGCTCGGCGAGAAGAAGGACGAGATCAAGGGCAAGCTCGCCAAGGCGCAGCAGCTGCTCAACACCCTGACGGCCAAGGAGCGGGCGGCCATGGAGGCCGAGCAGGCCCGTGCCGACCGCAGCAACGAGCGCGCCGACCTCGGCAACGACGTGCCCGCCTCGCAGCGCGGCGCGGCCGCCCTGGCCGCCGCGCAGTCCAAGATAGGTTCGCCCTACGTCTGGGGTGCCACGGGCCCGTCGTCCTTCGACTGCTCGGGCCTGACCTCCTGGGCGTACCAGCAGGCCGGCCAGTCGCTGCCGCGCACCTCGCAGGCGCAGGCCAACGCCGGTACCCGGATCGGCTCGCAGGACGCCCTCAAGCCCGGCGACCTGGTGCTCTTCTACGACGACCTGCACCACATCGGCCTCTACGCGGGCAACGGCACGGTGCTGCACGCCCCGAAGCCGGGTGCCTCCGTGCGCTACGAGTCGATCAACAACATGCCGTTCATGTTCGGCGTGCGGGTCTGACGGGACGCGCCACAGCCTCAACCTGCCGCCCGAACGGGCGAATTGCGGCCTTCGTCGCTGACCTCCCGCCCCGCCGGTGACCTGCACAGTCACCGGCGGGGCGGCTTTTTGTGCACCGAATGGGGTTTTTGGCCGGTGTGCACCGGCGCGGTTACTGTCTGCCCTCGCAACATCCGGTCACCGCGCGCCCTCCCGGGCGACAGGGGATTCCCCCACGCTCTCGGCCGGCCCCCCAGGCTCTCGGCTCCGCTCAAGCAGGGGAGGGCCCTACGAGCAGGCGGGACCCCCATCGGAAGGAGTGTGGCTCTCGTGGCGTCCCACCGCCGTCCCGCACAGCACGGCCAGGGCACCCTCGCCGGGGTCACCCTGCTGTCCGCCGCGCTGGCGACCGCGGCCGCCGGACTGTCGGCACCGCCGGCCTCCGCCTCCCCCACGGACCCCGCCGGCCGCGACGCGGCGCTGGCGCGGGTCCGGACGCTCTACGAGCAGGCGGAGCGGGCCACCGAGAAGTTCAACGGCGCCGACGCCCGCACCAGGAAGCTGCGCGACGAGGCGACCACCCTCCAGGACCGCACCGCCCGCGCCCAGGAGCGGGTCAACCGCATGCGCGGCCGGATCGGGGCGCTGGCCGCCGCCCAGTACCGGGCCGGCGGTCTCGACCCCGCCTTGAAGCTGATGCTCTCCGAACGGCCCGACAGCTACCTGGAGAAGGCCTCCGCGCTCCACCGGCTCGGCGCCGTCCAGGCCACCCACCTGCGCGAACTGCGAGCGGCGCAGCACACCCTGGAAATCCAGCGCCGGGACACCGCGGGGAAGCTGGCCGAGCTGGAGTCCAGCCGCCGGCAGGTCGCCCGCCACAAGAGGAACGTCCAGCGCAAGCTGGCCGTCGCCCAGCGGCTGCTGAACGCGCTCCCCATGGAGGCCAGAGCGGCCTACGACCGGATCTCCAGGAGCGACGGGCGCGGCGAGATGATCCCCGACCTCGGTGGCGCCGTACCGGCCTCCGGGCGGGCCGCGGCCGCCGTCGACGCGGCGCGCGCCGCCGTGGGCTCCCCGTACGCCTGGGGAAGCAACGGCCCCGGCGCCTTCGACTGCTCCGGACTCACCCAATGGGCCTACAGCTGGGCCGGCGTCTGGCTGCCCCGTACCTCGCAGGGCCAGCGCGGCGCCGGCCGGCAGGTTCCGCTCGGCCAGGTGCAGCCCGGCGACCTGGTCATCTACCGCTCGGATGCCAGTCATGTCGGCATGTACGTCGGAAACGGCCAGGTCGTGCACGCGCCCCATCCCGGCGCGCGGGTGCGCTACGACCCGGTCGGGATGATGCCGATCTCGTCCGTCACCAGGCCCTGAGAGAGCGCCCCAGCGTTTTTGCCCCGGCCGGGCCGGAATTACGATCGGCCGCATGTCACACCAGTGGGCGAGACGGCCGTCGCGGGCCGGGGCGGCGGGCTGTGCCGTCGCGACCGGCCTCGCGCTGCTCGCACCCCTGGCCGGCTGCGCGCCCAGGACCTCCTCCTCGGCCCGCTTCCCGGACGTCCAGCGGATGCTCGACGACCGGGCGCGGGCCGTCCAGAAGCGGGACGAGGCGGGCTTCCTGGCCGCCGTCGACCCCCGCGCCACCGGCTACCGCGCCCGCCAGCGCGCCGTGTTCGCCCACCTGTCGGGCATACCGCTGACCGACTGGCGCTACGACCTCGACTCCACCGACGCCTTCCCCCTCGCCGGCCCCGGCGGCGGCGAACGGCTGGCCGCCAAGGTCCGGCTGCGCTACCGCCTCAAGGGCTACGACACCGCGCCGGTCAACGCCGTGCAGTACCTCACCCTGACCGAGCGCGACGGACGCTGGCTGATCTCGTCGGACAGCGACGGCGCGGCGGCCGGCAAGAGCGGCACCCGCCAGCTGTGGGACCAGGGCCCGGTACGGGTGGTCCACGGCCGGCACAGCCTGGTCCTCGGCGGTGCCGCCCACCTCGACCGGCTCAAGGACCTGGCGCGCCGCGCGGACCAGGCGGTGCCCGCGGTCTCCGCGGCCTGGAAGGGCAAGTGGGCGCGGAAGGTCGTGGTGGAGGCGCCGGACTCGGTCGAGCAGATGGCGCAGCTGATGGGCAGCGACGACCCCTCCGGCTACCGGGGGATCGCGGCGGTCACCACCGGTGAGGCGGGCGTCACCACGGCCGCCCCGGCGGACCGCGTGATCATCAACCCCGACGCCTACGAGGAGCTCAACGACCTGGGCCGCAAGGTGGTCCTCACCCACGAGACCACCCATGTCGCCACCCGTACGGTCACCACCGCGGCCACCCCCCTGTGGCTCTCCGAGGGCTTCGCCGACTGGGTCGCCTACCGCGGCACGCACCGCAAGGCCGCCACCACCGCCCCCGAGCTCACCCGCGCGGTCCACAGCGGCAAGCTCCCCGCCAAGCTGCCCACCGACGCCGACTTCGGCTTCAGCGCCGGCGCCGACCGGCTGGCGAAGGCGTACGAGGGCAGCTGGCTGGCCTGCCGCATGATCGCCGAGAGGTGGGGCGAGGCGAAGCTGCTCGCCTTCTACCGGGCGGCGGGCCGGAGCGGGCTGCGTACGGCGGCGACCGGGGGCGTGCCGATGGAGGCGGCCACGGTGGCACCGAGCGGCGCCCGCCCGGCGTCGCCGGCGGCCGGTTCCGGCTACCGCCCGCTGACCCGCGCCGACCGCACCGACCGCGCCATGCGGGCCCATCTGGGCGTCGGCCTCGCGGAGTTCACCGCACAGTGGCGGGCGTATGTGCGTAAGCAGCTGCGCTGAGGGGCTCCGTACCGTCCACGGGGCCGCGGTTGGCGGCCCACAGCCGCCGGCAGGCGAGCAGTGACGCGGCGACCAGCAGCCCGTTGCGCAGGGCCAGCAGGGCGACGCCCCGCGGATCGCTCGCCACGACGTGCGCGAACCCGAGGGGGAACTCCAGCAGGGTGACCCCGGTGGCGAGCACGACCAGCACCGTCGGCAGCGCCTGACGGCTCGCCCGTACGGTCGTGCACACCGCTCCCAGCCCCACCAGCCAGAGCATGTACTGCGGGCTGATCACCCGGCTCGTGGTCGTCAACAGCAGGGTGGCGGTGAAGGCCGCGTCGCACAGCGTCGCGCGGGTCGGGGGACCGGCCCGCAGCCGCCACAGCACCAGCCAGCCCACGGCTGCCCCGCTCAGCGCCAGCGCCAGGGAGCTGACCAGCTCCACACCGGGCCCCAGGAACTCCACCGAGCCGTAGTTGAGCAGCACCTGGCCGTCCCACCCGTAATGGCGCGCGACATGGAAGACCAGCCCGCCGAGCGACTCGACCTCCGTGCCGCGGTCGCGCTGGAAGGTGAGGAAGGCCAGCGCGCCCGGCGCGGCGGCCACACAGCACACGGTCAGCCCGGCCGCGGTGGCGCCCGCGCTCCGCCACAGGGCGGCCGCCCGGCGGCCGCGCAGCGCCACCCCGGCCAGCAGCAGCGCCGGCCAGGCCTTCAGCAGGGTGCCGAACGCGACCAGTGCGCCCGCCACCCGCGGCCGGCGCACCGCCGCGAAGAGCGCCGCGACGGCCACCACGGTGACCATCAGGTCGTAGCGGGCGTACGCGGTCGGGCCCAGCAACGCCACACCCGCGATCCACACCCAGGCCCCGGCCGGCCGGTTGCCGGCCCGCCGGCCCGCACGCAGGAACAGCGCGAGTCCCGCCGCGTCGGCGACGAGCACCAGGACGAAGAACGCCGGGGCGTAGTCGAGGAACGGCAGCAGACCGGGCGCGAGGACGGCGAGGGCGGCCGCCGGCGGGTACTGCCAGGTCACATCGTCCAGCGGGTACGTACCGGTCTTCAGGACGTCGTACCAGCCCTGGTAGATCACCGAGACATCGGTGGTGACATCCGGCCCCGGCAGCACCACCACCCTCAGCACACACAGCAGCACCACGGCCCGCGTCACGGCCCAGCAAACGACCGGAAGCCACCCGCCACGCACTCCGCCACCGCCGGTCATCGCCACCTCTTCGCCGCCCCTTCCCGCTGCTCCCCGCATCATGCCCGGCGCGACCGTCCGCGGCGGCACGGCGGGCACCGGCGTGGCGGGGCGGCCCGCCCCCGGCGGCGCGCTGCCCGGTACTGTCGGGCCCGAACCGCCGAGAGCGACCGCTCGGACCGACCGTCGAGAGACCATCGTGCACAAGACCCTGATCGTCACGAACGACTTCCCGCCCCGGCCCGGCGGCATCCAGGCCTTCCTGCACAGCATGGCGCTGCGCCTGGACCCCTCCCAGGTCGTCGTCTACGCCTCCACCTGGAAGCGCAGCAAGGAGGGTCTCGCGGCCACCGCCGCCTTCGACGCCGAGCAGCCGTTCCCGGTGGTCAGGGACCGTACGACGATGCTGCTGCCGACGCCCCGGGTGACCCGGCGGGCCACCGCGCTGCTGCGTGAACACGGCTGCTCCTCCGTATGGTTCGGTGCCGCGGCCCCGCTCGGGCTGATGGCGCCCGCGCTCCGCTCGGCCGGCGCCCGCCGCATCGTGGCGACCACCCACGGCCACGAGGCGGGCTGGGCGCAGCTGCCCGCCGCCCGCCAACTGCTGCGCCGGATCGGCGAGGGCACCGACACCCTCACCTACCTCGGCGAGTACACCCGCTCGCGGATCGCCGCCGCGCTCACCCCGCAGGCCGCCGCGCGCATGGTCCAACTCCCGCCCGGCGTCGACGAGAAGACCTTCCACCCCGGCTCCGGCGGCGACGCCGTACGGGCCCGGCTCGGCCTCACCGGCCGCCCGGTCGTGGTGTGCGTCTCGCGCCTCGTCCCGCGCAAGGGCCAGGACACCCTGATCGAGGCGATGCCCGCCATCGTCGCCGCGGTGCCCGACGCGGTGCTGCTGATCGTCGGCGGCGGCCCGTACGAGAAGGAACTGCGCGCCCTGGCCCAGGAGAAGGGCGTGGCGGACGCGGTGCGCTTCACCGGCGCGGTCCCCTGGGAGGAGCTGCCGGCCCACTTCGGCGCCGGCGACGTCTTCGCGATGCCGTGCCGCACCCGCCGCGGCGGTCTCGACGTCGAGGGCCTGGGCATCGTCTACCTGGAGGCGTCCGCCACGGGGCTCCCGGTGGTCGCGGGGGACTCCGGCGGCGCCCCCGACGCCGTCCTCGACGGCGAGACCGGCTGGGTCGTCCCCGGCGGCGCCCCCACCCCCGCCGCGGACCGCATCATCACCCTCCTGAAGGACCCCGAACTGCGCCGCACGATGGGCGAACGGGGCCGCGCGTGGGTGGCCGAGAGGTGGCGCTGGGACGGTCTCGCGGAGCGGTTGCGGAGCCTGCTCTAGCCCGTACGTTTTCGGCTTTCCCGCCGTGCTGGTTTCTCGCCGTTGCGCCTGGCGGCGGGCCCCTCCGCTGCGCTTTGCTGCGGCCCACGTTGTCGGCTTTCCCGCCGTGGGGGCTTGTCGCCGTTTCGCCTGCGGCGGGCGGTTGTGTGTCGGGTGCGGTGACAGCCCTACGGACTCCGTCCTACGGTCTGTCCCCTCCCGTGGTGGGTGGAATACAGGCCGGTGGGGGCGGGCCCCGTCCGTCGACTACCGGCACACGAACGCTGACGTGCACCCCCACCGGTCTCCTCCCCTCCCACCCACGGGAGGGGGCGGACCGCAGGACGGAGTCCGGAGGGGCGCAC
This sequence comes from Streptomyces sp. NPDC059008, assembly GCF_042749045.1. Taxonomy (NCBI): domain Bacteria; kingdom Bacillati; phylum Actinomycetota; class Actinomycetes; order Kitasatosporales; family Streptomycetaceae; genus Streptomyces; species Streptomyces sp. NPDC059008. Next base: position 20,155 of record NZ_JBHYJC010000057.1, read on the forward strand.
CCGCTGCCGAAAACGCCCCGCGCAGCGGCAACCAGCCCGCCGCAGGCGCAACGGCGAGCAACACCCACGGCGGGCCAGCCAGAAAAGTCGACCGCAGCAAAGCGCAGCGAAAGGGCCGCAGGCGAAAACGAGCGAAACCCCCACGGAGGGAAAGCCGAAAACGTGCGGCGCCCTACCCCCGGTAAATCGCCTCGATCTCCTCCGCGAAGTCCTTCGCCACCACATTCCGCTTCAGCTTCAGCGACGGGGTGACATGGCCGGACTCCTCGGTGAACTGGGTCGGCAGGATGCGGAACTTGCGGACCGACTCGGCCTTGGAGACGGCCGCGTTGCCGTCGTCGACGGCGCGCTGGACGGCGGCCAGCAGCTCCGGGTCCTTGGCGATCTGCGACGGCGTGATGTCGGCGGGGTGGCCGTGCTCCTCGGCCCAGCGGGGGAGGAACTCCTCGTCGAGGGTGACCAGCGCGCCGATGAAGGGCCGGCCGTCGCCGACGACCATGCACTCCGCGATCAGGGCGTGTGCCCGGATACGGTCCTCGATCACGGCCGGGGCGACGTTCTTGCCGCCGGCGGTGACCAGTATTTCCTTCTTGCGGCCGGTGATGGCGAGGTAGCCGTCCTCGTCGAGGGTGCCGATGTCGCCGGTGTGGAACCAGCCGTCGGAGAGCGCCTCTTCGGTGGCCGAGGGGTTGTTCCAGTACTCGGTGAAGAGGTGTTCGCCGTGCAGCAGGACCTCGCCGTCGTCGGCGATGCGCACGACCGAGCCGGGCAGGGGCTGGCCGACGGTGCCGATCTTCTGGCGGTCCCAGGGGTTGAAGGCGGTGGCCGCACAGGACTCCGTCAGGCCGTAGCCCTCCAGGGCGGTGAAGCCGATGCCGCGGTAGAAGTGGCCGAGGCGCTCACCGAGCGGTGCGCCGCCGGAGATGGCGTGGGTGGCGCGGCCGCCGAGGACGGCCCGCAGCTTGCCGAAGACCAGCCGGTCGAAGACCTTGTACTTCAGCTTCAGGCCCAGCGCCGGGCCGGCGGGGGTGTCCAGGGCGCGGCTGTAGGCGATCGCCGTCTCCGCGGCCTTGTCGAAGATCTTGCCCTTGCCGTCGGCCTGCGCCTTGGCCCGCGCCGAGTTGTAGACCTTCTCGAAGACCCGCGGGACGCCCAGGATCAGCGTCGGCCGGAAGGAGGCCAGGTCGTCGGTGAGGTTCTTGATGTCGGGGGCGTGGCCCAGCTTGATGGGGGCCATCACGGAGGCGACCTGCACCAGGCGCCCGAAGACATGGGCGATGGGCAGGAAGAGCAGGACGGAGGAGTGGCCGGTGTTGAACAGCGGCCGCAGTCGCTCGACGACGTTGCCGCACTCGGCGAAGAAGCTGCGGTGGCTGAGCACACAGCCCTTGGGGCGGCCGGTGGTGCCGGAGGTGTAGACGATGGTGGCGGGCGAGTCCGCGTCGGCGAGGGCGCTGCGCGCGTCCACCTCGTCGTCGGACAGCTCGGAGCCGGCGGCCTGCAGCCGGGCGATGGCGTCCCGCTCGATCTGCCAGATGTTCGCCAGCTCGGGCAGCCGGTCGCGGACCGACTCGACGGCCGCCTCGTGGGCGGGCGTCTCCACCAGGCAGGCCACCGCGCCGGAGTCGCCGAGGATCCACTGGATCTGCTCGGCGGAGCTCGTCTCGTACACGGGGACGGTGATGGCGCCGGCGCTCCAGATGGCGAAGTCCAGCAGCGTCCACTCGTAGCGGGTGCGCGACATCAGACCGACCCGGTCGCCGGGCTGGACTCCGGAGGCGATCAGGCCCTTGGCGGCGGCGCGGACCTCGGCGAGGAAGGTGACGGCGGTGACGTCCTGCCACTGCCCGTTCACCTTGCGTCCCATGACGGCAACGTCCGGGTGCTGCGCGGCATTTCGGCGGATGAGATCCGTCAGGTTGCCGTCCGCGGGGACCTCGTACAGGGCCGGAAGGCTGAACTCGCGCAAGACTGTTGCTCCTCAAAAGCGCCGGCGCCACGACGCTGTGTGCACACCGGCGGCGGTCCATGATCAAGCAAGGGGGATTGGACTGCCCGGACGTTACCCATGGGTATTGCTTTTGGGATAGGGGGGAACGGCCAGATGTTTCATGCGTCACACGCTTGCGGAAACGCCATGGGGACTGTCCCGCGCAGACTAGACCAGCCGGTCGGTGACCCGAAAGTAACCACTCATCGGTCGCACCGCACGGGGGGCTCTCCCGAAGCCCGCACCCGCGATCTAGGGTGACGCCATGCGCGTGCATGTGGTCAGTGACGTACATGGCAACAGTCGGGACCTGGCGGCGGCCGGGACCGGCGCCGACGCCCTGGTCTGCCTCGGTGACCTGGTCCTCTTCCTCGACTACGCCGACCACTCGCGCGGCATCTTCCCCGACCTCTTCGGCGTCGCCAACGCCAGCGCGCTCGTCGAACTGCGCACCGCCCGGCGCTTCGACGAGGCCCGCGCACTCGGCCGCCGGCTGTGGAGTGAGCTGGACCGGACGGGCGGCGGCCGCGAGGCCGTCATCGAGACCGCGGTCCGCCGGCAGTACGCCGAACTCTTCGCGGCCTTCCCGACCCCCACGTACGCCACCTACGGCAATGTCGACATGCCGCGCCTGTGGCCCGAATACGCCGGGCCCGGCACCACCGTCCTGGACGGGCAGCGGGTGGAGATCGGCGGCCGGGTCTTCGGCTTCGTCGGCGGCGGGCTGACCACCCCCATGCGGACGCCCTACGAGATCAGTGACGAGGAGTACGCCGCCAAGATCGAGGCGGTCGGCGAGGTGGACGTGCTGTGCACCCACATCCCGCCGGACGTCCCCGAACTCTGCTACGACACCGTCGCCCGCCGCTTCGAGCGCGGCAGCGCGGCCCTGCTGCACGCCATCCGCACCACCCGGCCGCGGTACTCCCTCTTCGGCCACGTACACCAGCCGCTCGCCCGCCGGATCCGTATCGGGGGCACCGAATGCGTCAATGTCGGCCACTTCAACGCGACCGGAACGCCCTACGTCCTGGAGTGGTGAGCCCGGCCGCGTCCACCGCCCATCGCCCGCGCGGTAGCCTTCAGCAGCAGAGACGCCATATTGCGGACACCGCGCAATGGGGTCTCCCTCGCTCCAGCGAAGCTGAGAGCTCGGGGAAAACGTCGGCGGACCGGCACGAATCGGCATGGAGGAGTCACGGCGATGGCCGAACACACCAGCTCTAGCATCACGATCGAGGCGGCACCCGCCGAGGTGATGGGAGTGATCGCCGACTTTGACCGCTATCCGGAGTGGACCGGCGAGGTCCAGAAGGCCGAGGTGCTCGCCAAGGACGACCAGGGCCGCGCGGCGCAGGTGCGCCTCCTGCTGGACGCCGGGGCGATCAAGGACGACCACACCCTCGCCTACACCTGGACCGGCGCCAACGAGGTCAGCTGGTCCCTGGTCAAGTCCCAGATGCTGCGCGCCCTCGACGGCTCCTACCGTCTCGCGGCACTGAACGACGGCAAGAGCACCGAGGTGACCTACCAGCTCACCGTCGACGTCAAGATCCCGATGCTCGGCATGATCAAGCGCAAGGCCGAGAAGGTCATCATCGACCGCGCGCTGGCCGGGCTGAAGAAGCGCGTCGAGAGCGGCCCCGACGCCGGGCCCGCCGACCAGGCCGAGTCCGCCGACGAGGCCAAGAAGCTCTGAGCGTGCGCATCGTCCTCGTCACCGGCCCCGGCGGCGCCGGCCGCACCACGCTCGCCGCCGCGACCGCCCTGGCCGGCGCCCGGCGGGGCGCGCGGGCGCTGCTGCTCACCACGGACAGCAGCGCGCCGGAAACGGTGCTGGGCACCCCCCTCGGAGCCGACGCCCCCACCCCGATAGCGCCCGGCCTGCACGCCCGCCGGATCGACCCCGCGGACCGCTTCCGCCAGGAGTTCCTCGCCTTCCAGGAGCGCGCCGGCGTCGCCCTCGACCTCCTGGGCGCCGCCCCCCTCGACGAGGACGAACTCACCGAACTCCCCGGCTCCGAGGACTTCGCGCTGCTGCACGCGCTGCGCGCCGAACACGCCTCGGACGACTGGGACATCGTCGTCGTCGACATGCCCTCGGCTGCCGAAACGATCCGGCTGCTGGCCCTGCCGAACCAGGTACGCCGCTACCTGCGCCGGCTGCTGCCCCCCGAGCGCCAGGCGGCCCGCGCGCTACGCCCGGTGCTCGCCCAGCTCGCCGGCGTCCCGATGCCGGCCCAGAAGCTGTACGAGGCCGCCGAGCGCTGGGAGAACGAACTCGCCGCCGTCCAGCGGGCGATCGACGACCCCGGCACGTCCGTACGCCTGGTCACCGAGGCCGGCCCGGTCGCCGCGGCCAACCTGCGCACCATCCGCGCCGGACTCGCGCTGCACGGCCGGCGCACCGACGGCGTGGTCGTCAACCGGCTGCTGCCCACCGGCTCCGCCGACCCCTTCCTCTCCGCGCTCTCCGGCAGCCAGCAGACCGCCCTCAAGGCGCTGCGCGAGGAGTTCCCGGACGTGCCCGTCCACGAGGTGCCGCACCTGGGCCGCGACCCCCAGGGCGTCGAGGAGCTCGACGAGCTGATCGACGGGCCGGCCGGTGAACTCGGCGACACCCACCCCGAGCCGGAGCCGCGCACCGACCCGTGGACCGTCGACGACCGCCTGGCCACCGACGGCATCCTGGTCTGGCGGGTGCCGCTGCCCGGCGCCGAGCGCAGGGGACTGGGCCTGGTCCGCCGCGGCGACGAGATCGTGGTGACGGTCGGCCGCTTCCGCCGGATCCGTACGCTCCCCTCCGCGCTGCGCCGCTGCACCGTCTCGGGCGCCGGACTGCGCGACGGCGTCCTGGAGATCCGCTTCAGCCCGGATCCGGACCTGTGGCCCAAGAACGACTGAAGCGCGGGGTGCGGGCCGGCGCCTCGTCCGGCCCGACCCGTGCGACTTGCCCCACCCCGATACCACCGTTCGGGTAACGTCGAGGGTGAGCCGCCGCATCGGCGTGCCCGCCTCGACGTGCCGTGTCCCGACGGGCCCGCCCGCACCCCTTCGCCGTACCGCCTCGCCGCAGCAGTCCACGGAGTTCAACATGAGCGATGCCACCGAGCGCCCCGCCGACCGCAAGGCCGAGCCCGACGCCGACGCCTGGGAGACCGCCTGCGCCGAGGACCTCGCGGCCGAGCAGGCCCGCCGCCGGGCCACCTACGGTCCGCCGCCGGCCAGCGCCGCCGAGGAACTGCGCAAGCTCGCCGACGCGGTGACCGAGAAGCTCGCCGGCATCCAGCTGCCCGGCGCGCTCGGCGGGGTCGCCGCACAGAGCGCCGTCAGCCAGCTCCTCAAGCAGGCCAAGGCCGCCGTCGAGCCGGTCATCGAGCGCAACCCCGGCATCTTCGACCACCTCGCCGCGGCCGGCTCCGAACTGCTGGCCGCCTACCGCTCCGCCGTCGAGGGCAGCGAGCGCCGCTGGACCCGCGACGACGTCGACGACCGGCCCGAGGGCCGCCGCGGCGACGACCCGCGCGACGACGACGGCCCCACCGGCACCGAGCGAATCGATCTCGACTGATCCCGGCTCCGGTACGGTGGGTCCTGGCGGGGTTCGAGCGAAAAACTGAGGGACACATGGGACTCACCATCGGCGTCGACATCGGCGGCACGAAGATCGCGGCCGGCGTGGTCGACGAAGAGGGCTCGATCCTTGAGACGTGCACGGTGCCGACCCCGCAGGCCACCGACGCGCTGACCGAGGCGATCGCGGACGCGGTCCGCACAGTGGGCGCCGGCCACCGCATCGAGGCCGTCGGCATCGGCGCAGCCGGGTACGTCGACGAGAAGCGGGCCACGGTCCTGTTCGCACCGAACATCGACTGGCGCCACGAGCCGCTCAAGGACAAGGTCGAACAGCGCGTCGGCCTGCCCGTCGTCGTCGAGAACGACGCCAACGCCGCGGCCTGGGGCGAGTACAAGTTCGGCGCGGGCCAGGGCCACAGCGACGTCATCTGCATCACGCTCGGCACGGGCCTGGGCGGCGGCATCATCATCGGCAACAAGCTGCGCCGCGGCCGCTTCGGCGTCGCCGCCGAGTTCGGCCACATCAGGGTCGTGCCCGACGGCCTGCTGTGCGGCTGCGGCAGCCAGGGCTGCTGGGAGCAGTACGCCTCCGGCCGCGCCCTGCTGCGCTACGCCCGCCAGCGCGCCTTCGCCACCCCCGAGAACGCCCAGATCCTGCTGTCGCTCGGTGACGGCACCTCCGAGGGCATCGAGGGCCGGCACGTCAGCGAGGCGGCCCGCCAGGGCGACCCGGTGGCCATCGACTCCTTCCGCGAGCTGGCCCGCTGGGCCGGCGCCGGCCTGGCCGACCTCGCCTCGCTCTTCGACCCCTCCGCCTTCATCGTCGGCGGCGGCGTCTCCGACGAGGGCGAGCTGGTCCTCGAACCGATCCGCAAGTCCTTCCGCCGCTGGCTGGTCGGCAACCAGTACCGGCCGCACGCCCAGGTGCTCGCCGCGCAGCTCGGCGGCAAGGCCGGACTGGTCGGCGCGGCCGACCTGGCGCGCCAGGGCTGACGCGGAGAGTGGCTGAGCACCGCGGACTCCCCGCGTCCGGCACCGAGGAGGGCGCGGCGCTGGTCCGTGTGCTCAGCTACAACATCCGCTCGATGCGCGACGACCGGGCGGCGTTGGCCAGGGTCATCCGGGCCTGCGCCCCCGATCTCGTGCTGATCCAGGAGGCGCCGCGGTTCTTCCGCTGGCGCAAGGCCGCCGAGCGGCTGGCCCGCTCGGCGGGGCTGGTCTACGTCACCGGTGGCGGCACGACCGCCGGCCCGATGATCCTCGCCACCCTCCGCGCCCATGTGGAGCGTACGGAGGACGTCCTGCTGCCCCGCACCCCCGGGCTGCACCAGCGCGGCTTCGCCACCGCCGTGGTCCGCATCGGCCGCGCCCGGCTCGGCGTCCTCAGCTGCCATCTCAGCCTCGCCGACCGGGAGCGGTACGAGCAGGCCGGGCTGCTGCTGGAGCGGGTGGCGGGCCTCGGGGTGCCGCACGCGGTCGCCGGGGGCGATCTCAACGAGCGGCCGGAGGGCCGGAGCTTCCGGCGAGTGGCGGGCACGCTCACCGACGGCTGGGCGGCCAAGCCGTGGGGCGGGGAGTTCACCTCCACGCCCCGGGAGCCGCGGCAGCGCATCGACGCGGTGTTCACCAGCGACGGTGTCGAGGTGCTCGGCTGCGGAGTGCCCCGCGGCCTGCCCGGCCTGCGGGACGCGGACCTGCTGGCCGCCTCCGACCACCTGCCCGTCCTCGCGGCCCTGCGGGTACCGGCCGACGCCCCGAGGACACCCCGCTCTCCGAGCGCGTAGGGGAAGGGCCCCTGGTGCGCACCACTCGGTGCGCACCACCGGGTTCACACCACCGCGCCGCCGCCCGGCAGATGGTCGTCGTCCTCGTCGTCGTTCTTCATCCGCGCCACGAGCGTGGCGAATCCGCCCAGGAACCCGCCGATGCCCAGGACCGTGATCCACCAGGTCACGGGCTGCTGGAAGATCACCATGGCGACCAGGAGCAGCGGGCCGCCGAGTACGGCGAGCCAGGCGAACTTGGTGGTGGTGTCGGCCTTCGGCAGCGGAGGCGGCTCGGGCGGGGTGAAGTGGCCCTCGTCGCTCTCGTCGAAGTCGTCGTCGGACGCTTCGGTGGTGGACCAGTCGCGCGGGCCGACGCCCGGGGCGAAGACGACGAAGCTGCCGGGGCGCGGGGCGCCGCCCTCGCCGGCACCCTTGCCCGTGGCCCCGTCCGTGCGCGGCGGCTCCTCCGGAGAGTCCTCGGCGCCCTTGGGACCCGGGCCGTCCTTGCCGTCTTTGTCGTCCTTGTCGGCCGCGGTGTCTTCGGAGCCGGGGGCGTCCGCGGTGCCCGGGGCGTCCTTGGTGTCGCCGTCCGCCTCGGGGAACGACGGCTGCTCGCCGTAGCCCGCCACGATCTCGGCCCAGGCGGCCTCTTCGTCCAGCGGATCCCGGGGGTCGCGGGGGCTACGCTCCGCCACGGGCCGCCGTCCCCTCCTGTGCCGTGTCCGCCGTGTCCGCCCGCGCCTCGGGGGCGAGCCGGGAGATGAAGGCGAAGGTCTCCTCGCAGATCTGCTCCGCGTCGTGGTCGAGCGTGGCGACGTGGTAGCTGCGCTCCAGCAGGGTCTGGCGGACGTCCGTGGACGAGACCCGGGCGAGGATCCGCTCGGAGTCCACCGGAGGTACGACATGGTCCTGCGGGCTGGTCATCACCAGCAACGGCTGGGTGACGCCCGGGAGTTCGGAGTCCACCTGCTGGAAGAACAGGCGCAGCGAGTGCGCCGCGTGCAGCGGCACCCGGTCGTAGCCGACCTCCTCGACGCCGGGCTTGGCGATGTCGCTCGCGATGCCCTTGGTCGTCTGTACGAGGTGGCGCAGCACCGGCAGCAGCGGCCCGGCCGCGTCGTGCACCTTGTTGCCGGGGTTGACCACGGCCACTCCGCTGATCGCGGTGCCGTGCTTGGCGGCCAGCCGCAGCGCCAGCGCGCCGCCCATCGACAGGCCGCAGACGAAGACCTTGGCGCAGCGCTCGGTCAGCGCGCGCAGCTCGCGGTCGACCTCGGCGTACCAGTCCTGCCAGGTCGTGATCTGCAGGTCCTGCCACCGGGTGCCGTGACCGGGCAGCAGCGGCAGGGAGACGGTCAGCCCCTGGTCGGCCAGATATTCGGCCCAGGGGCGGACGGACTGGGGGGAGCCGGTGAAGCCGTGGCACACAAGGACGCCGACCTCTCCGCCGTCACGGCGGAACGGCTCGGCTCCGGGAAGGAACGGCACCGGGGGACTCCGATCGATGAGAGGGCCTGGCGAGTTACCTCAGGGTACGCAAAGTGACCGCGAGCGGGTAGGTCCGACGGCGCTCGCGGGCGGGTGAGGGGCCCGTACGCGGGCGTGCACCTGCCGTCGCGCACCTTCGCCGCCCCGTCGGGGCCAGCGTGTCACCGAGGCAGGTTAAGGTCTTTGCGTCACACACAGGAGGCAGTCGGTTGATCTACGGCGCAATGAAGTTTTCCATCGGCGGGTCGCTGAAGCTTGCCTTCAGGCCCTGGGTGGAAGGCATCGAGAACATTCCCGCCGAGGGTCCGGCGATCCTCGCGAGCAACCACCTGTCCTTCTCGGACTCCTTCTTCCTGCCCGCGGTGCTCGACCGCAAGGTCACCTTCATCGCGAAGTCCGAGTACTTCACCTCGCCCGGTGTGAAGGGCAAGCTGACCGCGGCGTTCTTCAAGGGCGTGGGCCAGCTGCCGGTCGACCGGTCGGGAGGCCGGGGCGCGGGCGAGGCGGCCATCAAGAGCGGCATCGAGGTGCTGGAGCGCGGTGAGCTGTTCGGCATCTACCCGGAGGGCACCCGCTCCCCGGACGGCCGGCTCTACCGCGGCAAGCCGGGCGGTCTGGCCCGTGTGGCGCTGGCCACCGGCGCGCCGGTCATCCCCGTGGCGATGATCGACACCGAGAAGGTGCAGCCTCCGGGCAAGATCGTGCCGAAGATGATCCGGCCCGGCATCCGTATCGGCAAGCCGCTGGACTTCACCCGCTATCAGGGCATGGAGGGCGACCGCTTCATCCTGCGGTCGGTCACCGACGAGGTCATGTACGAGATCATGAAGCTGTCGGGCCAGGAGTACGTCGACATCTACGCGACCGCCGCCAAGCGGCAGATCGCGGAGGCGGCCAAGGCCGTGGAGGCGAAGAAGAAGGCCGAGGCGGAGCAGGCCAAGAAGGCCGCCGCCGAATAGGCCGAAGTGACGGGCAGGGCCGAGGCCGGGCGCGGGTGCGTCCGGCGAGGGGTTGGGGGCCGGCAGTGACGGACGCGGGCATACGGACGGTGAGCGGCGGGACGACCGCCAGGCGCCACGGCAAGCACCCCAAGGTGGTGCGGATGTCCGTCGAGCTCCCGCTGTGGCGCGCGCTCACCGGCTACCGCGTCCTCACCCTCGTCTACACCCTGTGCCTGGTCGCGCTCTCGTACCGCAAGTACGAGCATCCGCTGGTCGCCGTCGCCTACATGGGCGCGCTCACCGTCTGGATGGCGCTGACCTGGCGGCGTACCACCTCCCCCGAGCGCTGCACCCGGCACTTCCTGATCGCCGACCTCGGCTTCGCGGTCGGCGGGATCCTGCTCACCCTGCTGGTCGACAGCCGCGCCCGGATCATGGACGGTGCGCCGACGCTGCCGTCCATCTGGGCGGCGGGCGCGGTCCTGGGCTTCGCGATCAAGGGCGGCTGGCGCTGGGCCGCGGTGGCCTCCAGCGCGGTGGCGGTCGCCAATCTGGTCGTGCGTCAGGAACTGGCCCGCGACACCATCCACAACGTGGTGCTGGTGTGGGTGGCCAGCGTCGCGATCGGCTATGTCGTCGAGGTGGCGCGCGCCAGTGAGCGCACGCTGGCCCGCGCGCTGCAGATCGAGGCCGCGACCCGTGAACGGGAGCGGCTGGCCCGCGACATCCACGACAGCGTGCTGCAGGTGCTGGCGATGGTGCAGCGGCGCGGCGCCGCGATCGGGGGGGAGGCGGCGGAGCTGGGCCGGATGGCGGGCGAACAGGAGGTCGCGCTGCGGACCCTGGTCGCCGGCGGGCTGGTGCCGTCGGCGCGGCCGGGCACCGCGCGGCCGGTGCCCCACGAGGCCGGCGGGGACGGCGAGGCGCGCTCCGTGCCGTACGAGGAGGGCGCGGCGGGCCGGGCAGCGGCGTCCAAGAGCGTGTCGTCACCGGCCGGCGGTGAGCCCTGCGACGTCCGGGCGCTGCTGGCGCCGCACGCCGGCGCCGGTGTCACGTTCTCCGAACCGGGCGCCCCGGTCAGCCTGCCGGCCGCCGCGGCGGCGGAGCTCGCGGCCGCTGTCAGTGCCGCGTTGGACAATGTGCGGGTGCATGCGGGGGCCGACGCCCACGCATGGATCCTGGTGGAGGACGAACCGCACGCGGTGATCGTGACGGTCCGCGACGACGGCCCCGGCATTCCCGAGGGCCGGCTCGCGGACGCCGAGCGCGAGGGCCGGCTGGGGGTGGCCCTGTCGATCCGCGGCCGGCTGCGGGATCTGGGCGGCAGCGCGGAGTGGGTCTCGGTCCCCGGCCAGGGTACGGAAGTGGAGTTGACGGTCCCCAAGGGCGCGGAGTCCGAGGGCGGAAGACGGGGGAAGGCGACGGCGTGAGTGAGCAGACGGGCCTGAGGGTCATGGTGGTCGACGACCACCCGATGTGGCGCGATGCGGTCGCGCGGGATCTGTCGGAGGCCGGCTTCGACGTGGTGGCGACGGCCGGCGACGGCCTCCAGGCGGTGCGCAGGGCGCAGGCCGCCTCGCCCGAGGTGCTGGTCCTGGACCTCAATCTGCCGGGGCTGCCCGGCGTGCGGGTGTGCAAGGAGCTGGTCGGCGCCAATCCGGCGCTGCGGGTCCTGGTGCTGTCCGCCAGCGGTGAGCACGCCGATGTGCTGGAGGCGGTCAAGTCCGGTGCGACCGGCTATCTGCTGAAGTCGGCGAGCACGGAGGAGCTGCTGGACGCGGTGCGGCGCACGGCCGCCGGCGACGCGGTGTTCACACCGGGCCTGGCCGGCCTGGTGCTCGGCGAGTACCGCAGGCTGGCGACGGAGCCCGCCCCGGCGACACCGGACGAGCCGGGCGCCCCGCAGTTGACCGAGCGCGAGACCGAGGTGCTGCGCCTGGTGGCCAAGGGGCTGTCCTACAAGCAGATCGCCGAGCGGCTGGTCATCTCGCACCGCACGGTGCAGAACCACGTCCAGAACACCCTCGGCAAGCTCCAGTTGCACAACCGCGTGGAGCTGGTGCGCTACGCGATAGAGCGCGGCCTCGACGAGGCGTGAGCGGGCGGAGCGCGGGTCCCCGGTCGCAGGCCCGGCGACGTGCGGGGGTTCCGGGGGAGTTTCGGTGCATGTGCCGGATTCCCGGGCCGGGGCCGGGCCGTGTCCCGGAGCGGTCCGCTCGTACGGGTGAACACCTCGCGTCAACTCCCCGGTAAATCACCGGAATCACCGTTTGTCCCATCCCAGAGTGACCCAGATCACCATTAGCGTGACCGGCGTCGGATCGACCATGGCCGTGCGCGGCCACTGAAACGGGATGTAGGTGATTGCAGCGATGCGGGTCGGAGTACTGACCGGTGGCGGCGACTGCCCGGGTCTGAACGCGGTGATCAGGGGCATCGTCCGCAAGGGCACCCAGGAGTACGGATATGACTTCGTCGGCTTCCGGGACGGCTGGCGCGGGCCTCTCGAAGGCGACACGCTGCCGCTGGACATCCCGGCGGTACGCGGCATTCTGCCCCGGGGAGGCACGATCCTCGGCTCCTCGCGGACCAACCCCTTCCAGCAGGACGACGGCGTCCGCCGGATCAAGGACAACCTCGCCAAGCACGAGATCGAGGCGCTGATCGCGATCGGCGGCGAGGACACCCTCGGCGTCGCGGCGCGGCTCTCCGACGAACACGCGATCCCCTGTGTCGGCGTCCCCAAGACCATCGACAACGACCTGTCGGCGACGGACTACACCTTCGGCTTCGACACCGCCGTCGGCGTCGCCACCGAAGCCATCGACCGGTTGCACACCACCGCCGAATCCCATATGCGCGTCCTGGTCGTCGAGGTGATGGGCCGGCACGCCGGCTGGATCGCGCTGCACTCCGGTCTGGCCGGCGGGGCGAACGTCATCCTCATCCCCGAGCAGCGCTTCGACATCGAGCAGGTCTGCCGGTGGATCGACTCCCGTTTCAAGGTGCGCTACGCCCCGATCGTGGTGGTCGCCGAGGGCGCCATGCCCAAGGACGGCCAGATGGTGCTCAAGGACGACTCCACCGACTCCTTCGGGCACGTCCGGCTGTCGGGCGTGGGGGAGTGGCTGGCCAAGGAGATCGAGGCGCGTACGGGCAAGGAGGCCCGTACGACGGTGCTCGGGCACACCCAGCGCGGCGGTACGCCCAGCGCCTTCGACCGCTGGCTGGCCACCCGCTTCGGGCTGCACGCCATCGACGCGGTGCGCGACGGCGACTTCGGCAAGATGGTCGCGCTGCGCGGCACGGACATCGTCCGGGTGCCGATCGCGGAGGCGACCGCGAAGCTCAAGACGGTCGATCCGGCGCGCTACGCCGAGGTCGGCGTGTTCTTCGGCTGAGGCCGGACGCTCCCGAACGGCCTGCCCTCGGTGCCCCCGTCCGCGCTCCGGGGGCACCGCCGGGCTATGGGTCGTATATTCGCTTACGCGGCATATGCACCGATGTGCGGCCCCTCGTCCCTCGGCGGGGCCGCTCACCGGCGGTGACACTGAACCGGCGGGAGAACCGGGAGAGCGCGTGGAGATCATCGCCTTCGGCGTACAGGTGGATGAGCGTCCGTTCCTGGAGCGGGCCTTCGCCGGCCACCACCAGATCCGCAGCCTGGACGTCTCCCTCAACCGCGACACCGCCCCCATCGCGCACGGCTACGAGATCGTCAGTACCCACGTCAACGCCGATCTGAGCGCCGACGTCCTGCAGACCCTCGCGGCCGGCGGGACGAAGATGGTCGCCCAGCGCTCCACGGGCTTCAACAACATCGATCTCCAGGCCGCGGCCGACCTCGGCATGAGCGTCGGCCGGGTCTCGGCCTACTCGCCGTACTCGGTCGCGGAATTCGCCTGGGCCCTCGCGCTGGCCGTCGACCGGCGGCTGATGCGGGCCGGCCACCGCACCCGCAACTTCGACTTCCGGCTGGACGGCCTGATGGGCCGCGATCTGCGCGGACGCACGGCGGGCGTGCTCGGCACCGGCAGGATCGGCGAGGCGTTCACCCGGATCGCCCATGGCTTCGGGATGCACCTGCTGGGCTGGGACATCGCCGAGAATCCGCGCTGTGTCGAGCTGGGCATGAAGTACGTCGCATCGGAGCGGCTGTTCGCCGAGGCCGACCTGATCACGCTGCACCTCCCGCTGGTGCCGGACACCCGGCACTTCATCGACGCCGCCGCGCTGGCCGCCATGAAGGACGACGCGATCCTGATCAACTCCAGCCGCGGCGGGCTCGTCGACACCGCCGCCCTCGTCGACACGCTCAAGGCGGGCCGGCTCACCGGCGTCGGCCTGGACGTCTACGAGGAGGAGGCCGGGATCTTCTCCTTCGACAAGTCCCTGGACGTCATCGACGACGACACCCTCGCCCGCCTGATGACCTTCGGCAACGTACTGGTCACCGCGCACCAGGCGTACTTCACCCAGGAGGCGGTCGGCCAGATCATCGAGGCCACCGTGGCCAACGTCGAGGACTATCTGACCGGCCGCACCAACGAGAACATGCTGGTCACACGAGGACAGCTGCCAGCAGCTGCGCGGTGACCGCGGCGCCGTCCAGCGTCAGCACCGACTCGGGGTGGAACTGCACCCCCGCGAAGCCCGGCCCGCGCAGCGCATGCACCTCGCCGGTCTCCGCGTCCCGGCTCAACTCGACGCGGTGCATGGCCAGTTCGGCCTCCGTGCGGTCGTCGCAGCGGGCCGTGAAGGTGTTGTAGAAGCCGACCGTCTCCTGGCGCCCGAAGAAGTCGATCCGCTCCTGTGCGCCCTGGTAGGGCACCTCCTTGCGGACGATGTCCAACCCCAGCTCCGCGGCGAGCAGTTCATGCCCCAGGCACACGCCCAGCAGACCGTGGCGGTGCTCGGCGACCAGCTCGGCGGTCAGGGAGCGCAGAAAGCGCATCTTGGGGTCGGCGGCGTCGGACGGATCGCCCGGCCCGGGGCCCAGCACGACGGGGCCCTGGTGCGCGCGGGCCGCCTCGCGCAGCCCCGGCTCGTCGAAGCGGCGCACCGTCACGGTCAGCCCCGAGGTGCGCAGCAGATGCGCGAGCATCGCGGTGAAGGTGTCCTCCGCGTCGACGACCAGGGCGTGCCCGCTGAGCTCGGCGGTCGGCGCGGTGGTCTGCATCCGCAGCCAGAACGGCGCGAGGTCGGCGCGGCGGGCGTCCAGCGCGGCCCGCACCCGCGGGTCGTCGGCCAGCCGCGGTGCCGGGCCCCCGGCGGCCGGGTGCGCCGGTGCCGCGCGGACCCCCAGCGCGGTGAGCACGCCCGCCGCCTTGGCGTGGGTCTCGGCGACCTCGCCGTACGGGTCGGAGGCGCGCACCAGGGTCGCACCAACCGGTACCCGCAGCCGGCCTGCCCCACTCTCGGCTTCGCTCGAGCGGGAGGTGCCCCCAACGACGATGTCGGCGGTACGGATCAGGATCGGCGAGTCCAGCGTCTGCGCGCCCCCGGCGTCCCGGCCGAGCAGCGCCAGCGCGCCCGCGTAGTAGCCGCGACCGTGCCCGTCCGGCCCCACCGGCTCGTGCCGCTCGATGACCCGGCAGGCGTTCTGCACCGGCGACCCGGTGACCGTCGCCGCGAACATCGTCTCCTTGAGCACCTCGCGCACATCAAGGGTGGAGCGGCCGCGCAGCTCGTACTCGGTGTGCGCGAGGTGCGCCATCTCCTTGAGGCGGGGCCCGATCACCACCCCGCCCCGGTCGCCGACGGTGCACATCATCTTCAGTTCCTCGTCCACCACCATCGACAGCTCCTCGACCTCCTTGCGGTCGCCGAGGAACGCCAGCAGGCTCTCGGGGGTGGGGCCGCCGGCCGGGTAGCGGTAGGTGCCGCTGATCGGGTTCATCACGACCGTGCCTCCGCTCATCCGGACATGCACCTCGGGGCTGGCGCCGACCAGGGTGCGCACTCCGGGGCGGTGCACGACGTACGTCCAGTACGCGCCGCGCTCGCCGGCCAGCAGCCGCCGGAACAGCGCCAGCGCGTCGGCGGCCGAGAAGTCCGCGAGGGTGCCCTCGAACGTCCGGCGGATGACGAAGTTCGCCCCCTCGCCGGTGCCGATCTCGTCCCGCACCACCCGCTCGACGATCTCGGCGTACGCGTCGTCGTCCACGTCGAACGCCCCGTCCGTCACCCGCACGTCGTGCGCAGGCAGCGCCGCCAGCACCTCCTCCAGGGGCAGCTCGTGGCTCTCGTGGGGGCGCAGCACCGCCAGCGGGGTGCCGTCGTCGTGGGCCCGGAAGCCGCGCTCGCGGATCTGCCGGAACGGGATCAGCGCCAGCGCGTCGATGACCGGCTCCTGGGACGGCGTCTCAGCCAGTGGGATGTCGGCCAGCCGCGCGACCTCGGTCACCTCGCCGATCAGCACCTCGACGATGGGGGCACCTCCCGGTCGAGCGAAGCCGAGAGTGGGGGAGGCCGCCTCCCGGCCGGGGGACCGGCGGCGCAGCAGGGCGAACGGCGGGCAGGCGGGGTCGAGCAGCCGCTGGACGAGCGCGGCGGCGTCGCCGCGGGCGGGGCGGGATGCGCGGTGCATGGCGGGTCCTTCCGGAAAGGGCCGGGAAGAGCCGGGAGGAGGAAGGGCCGCCGGAAACGCCGAAGGCCGCCCTCGGGCGGCCTTCGCGAAGTCTGGGATGTGCGCGCGAATCAGTGGGCCGCCGGATGAGCGGTCCACCACCAGTCCTGGTTCATGAACGGTCGCGTGTACACGGGGGGCACCCTACCGGACCGTCCGAGTGCGGTGCGTCTCAAAGTCCGGATGGCGGACGGACAGCTCTTCGGGACCCCGTAATGTGGGGCATGTGACCGTGAACGCTGAAACCCACGCCGGTGGCAACACCTGGCGAGACCTGCCCGCGGCGCAGCAGCCTGACTGGCCGGACCAAGAGGCTCTGCGCGATGTGATCGCGGAGCTCGAGTCCTATCCGCCGCTCGTCTTCGCGGGCGAGTGCGACCAGCTGCGCGAGCGCCTGGGAGCGGTCGCCCGTGGTGAGGCGTTCCTGCTTCAGGGCGGCGACTGTGCGGAGGCCTTCGACGCCGTATCCGCCGAGCACATCCGCAACAAGCTCAAGACGCTCCTGCAGATGGGCGCCGTCCTCACCTACGCCGGGTCCGTCCCGGTGGTCAAGGTCGGCCGGATCGCCGGCCAGTACAGCAAGCCGCGCTCCAAGCCCACCGAGACCCGCGACGGGGTGACCCTGCCGACGTACCGCGGCGACTCCGTCAACGGCTTCGAGTTCACCGCCGAGGCCCGCATTCCGGACCCGCAGCGGCTGAAGCGGATGTACAACGCCTCCGCGGCGACCCTCAACCTCGTGCGCGCCTTCACCACCGGCGGCTACGCCGACCTGCGGCAGGTGCACGCCTGGAACCAGGACTTCGTGAAGTCCTCGCCCTCCGGGCAGCGCTACGAGGCGCTGGCCCGCGAGATCGACCGTGCGCTGAACTTCATGAACGCCTGCGGGGTGGACCCGGAGGAGTTCAAGACGGTGGAGTTCTTCTCCTCGCACGAGGCGCTGGTCCTCGACTACGAGTCGGCGCTGACCCGCGTCGACTCGCGCACCGGCAACCTCTACGACGTCTCCGGCCACATGGTCTGGATCGGCGAGCGCACCCGTCAGCTGGACGGTGCGCACATCGAGTTCGCCTCGCGCATCCGCAACCCGATCGGCGTCAAGCTCGGCCCGACGACCACGCCGCAGGACGCGCTCACGCTCATCGAGCGCCTCGACCCGGAGCGTGAGCCGGGCCGGCTGACCTTCATCACCCGCATGGGAGCGGACAAGGTCCGCGACAAGCTCCCCGAGCTGGTCGACAAGGTCACCGCCTCCGGCGCGCAGGTCGCCTGGATCTGCGACCCGATGCACGGCAACACCTTCGAGGCGGCCTCCGGTCACAAGACCCGGCGCTTCGACGACGTGCTGGACGAGGTCAAGGGCTTCTTCGAGGTCCACAAGAGCCTCGGCACGCACCCGGGCGGCATCCACGTCGAGCTGACCGGTGACGACGTCACCGAGTGCGTGGGCGGCGGCGACGAGATCTTCGTCGACGATCTGCACCAGCGCTACGAGACCGCCTGCGACCCGCGGCTCAACCGCAGCCAGTCGCTGGACCTGGCGTTCCTGGTGGCGGAGATGTACCGCGATCAGTAAGCGGTGAAATGCACGGAAGTGGGGGGGGGGGGGGGGGGGGGGCGGGCCCCCCCCCCCCCGACGAAGGCACAAAAAAAAACACCCCACAAACCCACAAAGCGAAAGAAGGG
>NZ_JBHYJC010000058.1:0-37891 GCF_042749045.1 Streptomyces sp. NPDC059008
GGGCGTGTCCCTCCGGCCGGGCCGGCCGTGTGCGTACGGGTCCCGTCAGATCTCGCCGCGGAGCTTGGCGAGCGCCTCCGCGAGGATCGCCTCGCCGTCGGCGTCGCTGCGGCGCTCCCGGACGTAGGCGAGGTGGGTCTTGTAGGGCTCGGTGCGCGGCGGGTCCGGCGGGCTGTCCCGGTCCTTGCCGGCCGGGAATCCACAGCGCGGGCAGTCCCAGGTGTCCGGAACCTGCGCATCGCCGGCGAAGCTGGGCTGCGTCTCGTGCCCGTTGGAGCACCAGAAGGAGATGCGGATGCGCGGCGCGGACTCGCCGCGCTCGGCCTCCCCCATCGGCCCCGCCCCGACCCGACTTCCTCGGATCGCGTTGCCACTTGCCACGGTCGTAACTCCCTGCGTAATGGTGCTGCCACGCCTTCACAGCAGCTGCGCTGCGGAACGCCCCAGTCTACGTAAGGCCCAACGCGCGTCCAGTGACCGGAGTTACCCGTCCTAGGACGCCGCCCTCATGATAGGCCGCGCCTCCGACGGTATGTCAGCTCCCGAGCTTCATCAGGACACCGAGGACGACAATGCAGGCGAACCACAGCAGACCGACCACGATGGTGATGCGGTCCAGGTTGCGCTCGGCGACCGAGGAGCCGCCGACGGAGGACTGCATGCCGCCACCGAACATGTCGGACAGACCGCCGCCCTTCCCCTTGTGCATGAGCACCAGCATCATCATCAGCAGGCTGAAGACGATGAGGGCGATCGAGAACCCGATGACCACGGCTGGACCAACTCTCTAGGACTGACGGACGGACGTACGGATCAAGACGTCTGGATCAAGACCCATGAAACAAATGGTGCGGGGCCGGGACGGCGCGGCTGCACCGGTCCCGGCCCCGACAGGGTACGACGAGGGCTCGCCCTCGTCATAGCTGCTACTGGTCGCGGAAGCGGACGATCTTCACGAATTCATCCGCATCGAGGGCCGCGCCGCCGATCAGCGCGCCGTCCACGTCCGGCTGCGCCATGATCGCGGCGACGTTGCCGGACTTGACCGAGCCGCCGTACTGGATGCGGACCTTGTCGGCCAGCTCCTGGCTGTAGAGCTCGGCGAGGCGGCCGCGGATCGCACCGCAGACCTCCTGAGCGTCCTCGGGGGTGGCGACCTCGCCGGTGCCGATGGCCCACACCGGCTCGTAGGCGATCACGATGGTCTCGGCCTGCTCGGCCGGGATGTCCTTCAGACCGCCGTCGACCTGCGCGAGGGTGTGCGCGACCTGGTTGCCGGCCTTGCGGACGTCCAGGCCCTCGCCGACGCACAGGATCGGCGTGAGGCCGTTGCGGAAGGCGGCCTTGACCTTGGCGTTGCAGATCTCTTCGTTCTCGCCGTGGTACTGGCGGCGCTCGCTGTGGCCGACGGCCACGAACGTGCACTTGAGCTTGGCGAGCATCGGGCCGGAGATCTCACCGGTGTAGGCACCGGAATCGTGCGCCGAGAGGTCCTGGGCGCCGTACTTGATCTTGAGCTTGTCGCCGTCGACCAGCGTCTGGACCGAGCGCAGGTCCGTGAAGGGCGGCAGCACCGCGACCTCTACGGCGTCGAAGTCCTTGTCGGCGAGGGCGAAGGCGAGCTTCTGGACGTGCGCGATGGCCTCGAGGTGGTTGAGGTTCATCTTCCAGTTGCCCGCCATCAGCGGGGTGCGGTCACTCACGGTTGTTCAGTCCTCCAGAGCGGCGAGGCCGGGGAGCGTCTTGCCTTCGAGGTATTCGAGGCTGGCGCCGCCACCGGTCGAGATGTGGCCGAAAGCATTCTCGTCGAAGCCCAGCAGTCGGACCGCGGCGGCACTGTCGCCACCGCCGACGACGGTGAAGGCCGGCGAGTCCAGCAGGGCCTGCGCGACGGCCTTGGTGCCGCCGGCGTAGTCGGGGTGCTCGAAGACGCCCATCGGGCCGTTCCAGAAGACCGTGCCCGCGTCGGCGAGCTTCGCGGCGTAGAGCTCGCGGGTCTTCGGGCCGATGTCCAGGCCCTCCTTGTCGGCCGGGATGGCGTCCGACGCGACGGTCTCGGGGTTCGCCGGGGCCTTGGTCGTCAGGTCCGGGAACTCGGCCGAAACCAGCACGTCGACGGGGAGCACGAACTCCACGCCGCGCTTCTCGGCGCGCGCCAGGTACTCCAGGCAGGCCGGGACCTGGTCCTCCTGGAGCAGCGAGATACCGACCTCGTGGCCCTTGGCCTTGAGGAAGGTGTACGCCATGCCGCCGCCGACCAGGATGCGGTCGGCCTTCTCCAGCAGCTGGTCGATGACCGCGAGCTTGTCGGAGACCTTGGCACCGCCGAGCGCGACGACGTAGGGGCGCTTGACGTCTTCGGTGAGCTTCTTCAGGACGCCGACCTCGGTGGCGATCAGATCGCCGGCGGCGTGCGGAAGGCGCCGGGGCAGGTCGTAGACGGAGGCGTGCTTGCGGTGCACGGCGCCGAATCCGTCGCCCACGTACAGGTCCGCGAGGGCGGCGAGCTGGTCGGCGAAGGCGCCCCGCTCGGCGTCGTCCTTGCTGGTCTCGCCCGCGTTGAAGCGGAGGTTCTCCAGCACCGCCACCCGGCCGTCGGCCAGGCCCTCGGTCACGGACCGGGCGGAGTCGCCGACCGTGTCGGTCGCGAACGCCACGTCCTGACCGAGGATTTCGCCCAGTCGCTCGGCCGCGGGGGCCAGCGAGAAGGCCGGGTCCGGGGCGCCCTCGGGACGGCCCAGGTGGGAGGCGACGATCACCTTGGCGCCGCGCTCGGCGAGCTTGGCGATCGTCGGGGCGACGGCGCGGATCCGGCCGTCGTCGGTGATGGTGGTGCCGTCCAGCGGCACGTTCAGGTCGGCGCGGACAAAGACCCGCTTACCCGCTACCTGGAGGTCGTCGATCGTCTTCATGAGGAGTGACTCCATCACATGGGTCGGTCGGTCACGGAACGGGGCCCGTACGACGCCTCATCGCGTCGTACGAGCCCCGTCCTCACATCTCGGTGCCTCGGCTGTGAACCAGGGATCAGAGCTGGCCGCCGACGAAGGTGGTCAGGTCCACCAGACGGTTGGAGTAACCCCACTCGTTGTCGTACCAGCCGACGACCTTGACCTGCTTGCCCTGAGCCATCGTCAGCTGGGAGTCGAAGGTGCAGGAGGCCGGCCAGTTGACGATGTCCGAGGAGACGATCGGGTCCTCGGTGTACTCCAGGACACCCTTGAGCTGACCCTCGGCGGCCTTCTGGAAGGCGGTGTTGATCTCGTCCTTGGTGACCTCGCGGTCGAGCTCCAGGACGAGGTCGGTGACCGATCCGGTGGGGACCGGGACGCGCATGGCGATGCCGTCCAGCTTGCCCTTGAGCTGCGGGAGGACCAGGGCGGTGGCCTTGGCGGCACCGGTCGAGGTCGGGATGATGTTCTCCGCGGCGGCGCGGGCGCGGCGCAGGTCGCTGTGCGGGAAGTCCAGGATGCGCTGGTCGTTGGTGTAGGCGTGGACCGTGGTCATCATGCCCTTGACGATGCCGAAGTTCTCGTCGAGGACCTTCGCCATCGGCGCCACACAGTTGGTGGTGCAGGAGGCGTTGGAGATGACGTGGTGGTTGGCCGCGTCGTACTTGTCCTGGTTGACGCCCATCACGATCGTGATGTCCTCGCCCTTGGCGGGCGCGGAGATCAGGACCTTCTTGGCACCGGCGGCGAGGTGCTTGGCGGCGTCCTCGCGCTTGGTGAAGATGCCGGTCGACTCGATGACGATGTCGGCGCCGAGCTCGCCCCAGGGGAGGTTCGCCGGGTCGCGCTCGGCCATCGTCTTGAAGGTCTGGTTGCCGACCGTGATGCTGTCGTCGGTGTGACTGACGTCCTGCTTGAGGCGACCCAGAATGCTGTCGTACTTCAGCAGGTGGACCAGGGTGGCGTTGTCGGTCAGGTCGTTGACACCGACGATCTCGATGTCCGCCCCCTGCTCCAGGAGCGCGCGGAAGTAGTTACGACCAATGCGGCCGAATCCGTTGATGCCTACGCGGATCGTCACGAACCGATCTCCTCGTTGGTACGCCGGCGCAGTTACCGGCGAGCTGTATGGGATGTCCCCGACCGCCTCCGACCCTACCCCCTGAACGAGACGTACGTGACATTGACATCGGCGCCCAAAGGTGCTCAAGTGAGCGACCTTCAGCCCCTCTGACGCCCGTTCCATCCGCTCCCGCGAACACCGTCCGCATACGGCCGCGCCCCCGGCACCCTGTACGGGCGCCGGGGGCGCGTATCACGAAGGATTCGGCCTCGGTTCAGCCGACCATGCCCTCGGCGAGTTCCTCGGTGAGGTTGGACTCGGTGCCGGGGATGCCGAGGTCCTGGGCGCGCTTGTCGGCCATCGCCAGCAGCCGCCGGATCCGGCCGGCGACGGCGTCCTTCGTCAACGGCGGGTCGGCGAGGGCGCCCAACTCCTCCAGCGAGGCCTGCTTGTGCTCCATGCGCAGCCGGCCGGCGGCCGCCAAGTGCTCGGGGACCTCCTCGCCGAGGATCTCTAGGGCCCGCTGGACCCGGGCACCCGCGGCGACCGCGGCCCGCGCCGAGCGGCGGAGGTTGGCGTCGTCGAAGTTGGCGAGGCGGTTGGCGGTGGCGCGGACCTCGCGGCGCATCCGCCGCTCCTCCCACGCCAGCACCGACTCATGGGCGCCGAGCCGCGTCAGCAGGGCGCCGATCGCATCACCGTCACGGACGACGACGCGGTCCACCCCCCGCACCTCACGGGCCTTGGCCCCGATGCCCAGTCGACGGGCGGCACCGACCAGCGCCAGCGCCGCCTCCGGACCGGGGCAGGTGACCTCCAGCGAGGAGGAGCGGCCGGGCTCGGTGAGCGAACCGTGGGCGAGGAAGGCGCCGCGCCAGGCCGCCTCGGCGTCGCAGGTCGCGCCGGAGACCACCTGTGGTGGCAGCCCTCGGATGGGCCGGCCGCGGCCGTCGACCAGGCCGGTCTGGCGAGCCAGCTGATCGCCGCCGGCCACCACCCGTACGACATAGCGGCTGCCGCGCCGCAGGCCACCGGGGGCCATCACCACCAGGTCGGAGCTGTGCCCGAAGATCTCCAGGATGTCCTTGCGCAGCCGGCGGGCGGCGATGCCCGTGTCCAGCTCCGCCTCGATCACAATGCGCCCGCTGACCAGGTGCAGTCCCCCCGCGAAGCGCAGGATCGACGAGACCTCCGACTTCCGGCAGCAGGTCCGGGTGACGGGGAGCCGGGAGATCTCATCCTTCACCGCAGCCGTCATCGCCATGGGCCGATCCTTCCATGCATCCGAAAAATACGGTCGTACGCGGCTGCCAGCAGCTCCGGGTCGTGCCGGTCGGGGGCTCCCCCGGTGTGCGACCGGGCGTCGTCTCCTTGTGCCGCGACCGCCGCCAGCTCGACCTCGCTTCCGACGAGCTGCTTGGCGGCAACCGTCAGACCTTCGATGTCGGGCACGGCGGCCCTGTCGGCCAGCACCACGTCGAAGGCGAGTTTAGGGGCGTGTCGGGCCAAAACCTCCAAATGACGCTGCGGGGAGAAGCCATCGGTTTCGCCGGGTTGCGGCGCGAGGTTGAGCGAGAGGACCTTGCGGGCCTTGGTCTCCTCAAGCGCCTCGCGCAGCTCCGGCACCAGCAGATGGGGGATCACCGAGGAGAACCACGAGCCGGGGCCGAGCACCACCCAGTCGGCGTCGCGCACCGCGGCGACCGCCTCGGGGACGGCCGGCGGGTCCTCGGGGACCACGTGGACGGACTGCACCTCACCTCGGGTGAGCGCCACCGTGGCCTGGCCCCGGACCGTGGAGACCTCGTCCGGGCGGTCCGGGTCGTGGCCCCTGACCTGGGCCTGGAGCTCCAGGGGCACCGCCGACATGGGCAGCACCCGGCCATGGGCGCCGAGCAGTTTGCCGACCAGGTCGAGCGCCTGGACATGGTCGCCGAGCTGCTCCCACAGGGCGACGATCAGCAGATTGCCGACGGCGTGGTCGTGCAGCTCGCCCTCGCTCTGGAAGCGGTGCTGGATGACCCGGGCCCAGGTCTGGCCCCAGTCGTCGTCCCCGCACAGGGCGGCCAGCGCCTTGCGCAGATCGCCCGGCGGCAGCACGCCCAGCTCGTCGCGGAGCCGGCCGCTGGAGCCGCCGTCGTCGGCGACCGTGACCACGGCCGTCAGATCGCCCGTGATGCGGCGCAGCGCGGCCAGCGAGGCGGACAGGCCCATGCCGCCGCCGAGCGCCACCACCTTGGGGGTGGCGCCCTTCGTCGTACGGACGCTGGGGACGAATCTACGGACCCTGCGGAGCCGCGGTGTGCGCCCGCTCACTCGCGCCCCATGTCCCGGTGGACGACGACGGTTTCCACCCCTTCGGAGACCAGGCGGCGGGCCAGCTTCTCGGACATCGCGACGCTGCGGTGCTTGCCGCCCGTACAGCCCACGGCGATGGTCACATAGCGCTTGCCCTCCCGGCGGTAGCCCTCGGCGACGATCCGCAGCAGCTCGGCGTAGCCGTCCAGGAACTCCTTGGAGCCGGGCTGGCCGAAGACGTAGTCGGAGACCTCGTCGTTCAGGCCGGTGAAGGGGCGCAGCTCGGGGACCCAGTGCGGGTTGGGGATGAAGCGGCAGTCGATGACCATGTCGGCGTCGACCGGCAGGCCGTACTTGAAGCCGAAGGACATCACCGTGGCGCGCAGCTCGGGGACCTCCTCGCCGGCGAACTGGGCGTCCATCTTGGCGCGCAGCTCATGGACGTTGAGGCTGGAGGTGTCGATGACCAGGTCGGCGTCGCCGCGCAGCTCGCGCAGCAGATCGCGCTCGGCGGCGATGCCGTCGACGATCCGGCCGTCGCCCTGGAGCGGGTGCGGTCGGCGCACCGACTCGAAGCGGCGCACCAGGGCCTCGTCGGAGGACTCCAGGAAGACGATGCGGCGCTTGACGTTCTGCGCGTCGAGGGTGGCCAGCGACTCCTTGAGGTTGGCGAAGAAGCGGCGGCCGCGGACGTCGACGACGACCGCGATGCGGGCGACGTTGCCCTGCGAGCGGGCGCCCAGCTCCACCATCGGCGCGATCAGCTCGGGCGGGATGTTGTCGACGACGAACCAGCCCAGGTCCTCCAGGCACTTCGCTGCCGTGCTGCGGCCGGCGCCGGACATCCCGGAGATGATCACCAACTCGGGGATCGCGGCGCTCTCTCCCTGGTCGGACTCGCCGACCGTGCCCGTACTCACCTGTGCACCGTCTCTCTCGGTTTGCTCTTCGTGCGGTGTGCTCATCGTTCCTGCCCCCGTTCTGCCGACAACGCGGCCGGTCGGGCCCCGTCATCCTCAATGATCTCTCCTGTGGCGGTGTTCACCGCGGGAGCGGACGGTGCCGCCCCGGCCAGCGCCGCGGCGACCGTCTCCGCGGTCTTGCGCCCGACGCCCGGGACCTCGCAGATCTCGTCGATCGTCGCGGCCCGCAGCCTCTTCAGCGAACCGAAGTGCTTGAGGAGCGCCTGACGGCGGGTGTCGCCCAGGCCCGCGACGGTGTCGAGCGGCGAGGACTTCAGCCGCTTGGTGCGCTTGCTGCGCTGGTAGGTGATGGCGAAGCGGTGCGCCTCGTCGCGGACGCGCTGGAGGAGGTAGAGGCCCTCGCTGCTGCGCGGCAGCACGACCGGATCGTCGTCCTCGGGCAGCCAGACCTCCTCCAGGCGCTTGGCCAGGCCGCAGACGGCGACATCGTCGACACCGAGCTCGTCCAGGGCCCGGCGGGCGGCCGCGACCTGCGGGGCGCCGCCGTCGACGACCACCAGCTGGGGAGGGTAGGCGAACCGCTTGGGGCGGCCGTCGTCGTCGACGGGGCCGCCGGTGGCGCGGTCCGGGTCCACCTGACCGTCGCCCTCCAGCGGGGCGTCGCCGTCCGGCTCCTCCGTCCACTCCCCCGACTTCTGCTTCTCCTGGAGGTAGCGCTTGAAGCGGCGGCCGACGACCTCGTGCATGGACCGGACATCGTCCTGGCCCTGGAATCCCTTGATCTGGAAGCGGCGGTATTCGCTCTTCCGGGCGAGACCGTCCTCGAACACCACCATCGAGGCGACGACGTCGTCGCCCTGGAGGTGGGAGATGTCGAAGCACTCGATGCGCAGCGGCACCGAATCCAGGCCGAGCGCCTCGGCGATCTCCTCCAGGGCCCGGGAGCGGGTGGTCAGGTCGGAGGCGCGCTTGGTCTTGTGCAGGGCCAGGGCCTGCTGGGCGTTGCGGCCGACCGTGGCCATCAGGTCCTTCTTGTCGCCGCGCTGCGGGATGCGCAGCGAGACCTGGGAGCCGCGGCGCTGGGAGAGCCACTGCGCGACCGGCTCGACGGGCTCGGGGAGCGCCGGTACCAGGACCTCCTTGGGGACGGCGTCGCCGCGCTCCTCGCCGTACAGCTGCTGGAGGGCGTGCTCGACGAGGTCACCGGTGGTGACGGCCTCGACCTTGTCGGTGACCCAGCCGCGCTGTCCGCGCACCCGGCCGCCGCGGACGTGGAAGATCTGGACGGCGGCTTCCAGCTCGTCCTCGGCGACGGCGATCAGATCGGCGTCGGTGGCGTCGGCGAGCACCACGGCGCTCTTCTCCATGGCCCGCTTGAGCGCGCCTATGTCGTCCCGCAGCCGGGCGGCCCGCTCGTACTCCATCTCCTCGGCGGCGTCCTGCATCTGCTTCTCCAGCCGGCGGATGTACGCGCCCGTACGGCCCGCCATGAAGTCGCAGAACTCCTCGGCCAGTTCGCGGTGCTCCTCGGCGGAGACCCGGCCGACGCAGGGGGCCGAGCACTTGCCGATGTAGCCGAGCAGGCAGGGGCGGCCGATCTGCGCGGAGCGCTTGAAGACGCCGGCGGAGCACGTGCGCACCGGGAAGACGCGGAGCATCAGGTCGACGGTCTCGCGGATGGCCCAGGCATGGGCGTACGGGCCGAAGTAGCGCACGCCCTTCTTCTTGGCGCCGCGCATGACCTGGGCGCGCGGGAACTCCTCGTTGAGCGTCACCGCGAGGTACGGATAGCTCTTGTCGTCGCGGTACTTGACGTTGAAGCGGGGGTCGAACTCCTTGATCCAGCTGTATTCGAGCTGGAGCGCCTCGACCTCGGTGGACACGACGGTCCACTCCACGGAGGCGGCGGTGGTCACCATCGTGCGCGTACGCGGATGGAGGCCGGCCAGGTCCTGGAAGTAGTTGGCCAGGCGTTGGCGCAGGCTCTTGGCCTTGCCCACGTAGATGACCCGGCCGTGCTCGTCGCGGAACTTATAGACCCCCGGCGAGTCGGGGATCTGTCCCGGCTTGGGTCGGTAGCTGCTGGGGTCTGCCATGAACACCACCCTACTGACCGCCACCGACAATCACGGTTTCCGGATCGCTCCCGTTCGCTCCCGGGCGACGGCGGGACGGTGCCGCGGGCGTTGCGGGGGGGGGCTGCGGGGGCCGCGGGGGCTGCGGGATGTGGGGGCTGCGCCACGGAGAGGCGGCTGCCGGGGCGGCGGGGCGGGAGAGGCCGGGCAGGGTGTGGGGTGGGCAGGGTGTGGTGGGCAGGGTGTGGTGGGCAGGGTGTGGGGTGGGGCCGGGGGAAGTGGAGCGGTGGGTGGTGAGTGGTGGGTGGTGGGTGGTGTCAATGGCCTTGGCAGGGGGCGGAGTCCGGCCCGTCGTGGGTGGGGACTCCGGCCCGTGGTGGGGAGCAATCCGGCCCGTGGTGGGGGGCAATCCGGCCCGTGGTGGGGGCGGAGTGCGGCCGGAGTCCGGCCGTGGTCGCCTCCTCCCCCACCCCCGAACCCTCCCCCCGCCCCTCCCCTATGGGGGAGGGGGGAGGGGGCGGGGCACGGGCCACGCCGGCGGCCGCACCGGAGCCGACGTGTCACTCGCCGCGCCCGGCCGGCGACCGGCCGGGCGGGCCGGGCGGCCGGGTCAGTCGCCGCGCCGCCTGCGCAGCGCCGCCGTGGCGGACAGCCCCAGGGCGAGCGCGGCGGCGAGGGCCGCCACCGTCGTCGCGGCGGTCACCGGCAGGGCGTCGCCCGTGAGCGCGCCCGCCTCGGCGGGCTGCCGGGCCGCGGCCGCATGCCCCTTGTCGGCGGGCTTCTTCGCCAGGGGCGCCCCGGCCGCGGGCGCCTCGGCCCCGGGGACGGCCTCGCCGTAGCCGCCGGCCTCGCCCCGCTTGTCGTACGCGGAGCCCGGGAGCTTGTCCCCGTAGGCCTTGGCCACCCGCTTCTGGTACGCCGCCACAGTGGTGCCGGCCGCGCCGACGGCCTTACGGGCGTCCGCGTCCAGCGGTTCGACACGGTCGCCGCGCTGCAGGTACCAGGCGTCGATCTGCGGCTCGTGGAAGACCGTGCCGGCGCTGTCCCGGGCGGCCCCGGCCGCGGTGTAGCGGGCCTCGTCGTCACCGCTGGCGATGTTGACGACCTTCCAGGCGCCGCCCTGGCGCACGGTCCACACCGAGGCGGTACGGCCGTCGGCGGCGACGGCCTTGCTGGCGAGGAACTCCAGGCGGGCGACGGGGGCCTTGCCCCTGCCTCGGACGAAGTCCGGCGACAGGACGTAGACGGGCACGGTGGCGCCCTCGATGTGCGGGGCGGCCTGTGCGCTGCCGGGGGCGGCCGCGCGGGCGCCCCGGCGCTCGCCGTCCGCGGCGAAGAAGCGGGCGAGGGTGTCCAGGGTCGCGGCGGAGGTGGCCGCTTGGCGGGCGGCGGCGACGCTCGCCCGGGCCGGCGCCTGGGGCCCCGGCGCGGGGGCGGCGAGCGCGGTGTGCGGAGCGAGGCCGATGAGGGCGGTGGCGAGGGCGCCGGTGGCGACGGCGCGGACGGCGGTGCGCTGCGTCATGGCCTCAGGCTCCTATCCGGTAGAGGGAGTGGGTCCAGGAGAAGGAGTTGCCGTCCACGTAGTAGTCGAAGTCGCCCCAGTTGTAGCGGTCGTTGGAGCCCCAGGGGTCGCCCCAGTAGACCCAGTTGCGGTCGGTGTCGTAGCCGTAGACGACGTGCATGTGACCGCCGCCGGAGGACCACTGGATGCGGGTCTCTATGGGCCGGTTGGCGTTGATCTCGCTCTGGACGGTGCCGTAGCGGAGCCACCCCGACACATAGGAGCCGGAGTTGATACCCATCCAGTCCAGTGCGGTCTGCACGTTGCCGAGGGTCGCCTGGTTGTTGGGGCACGTGGTGCCCTGCTGGCGGTTGAAGGCGGCGTTGCAGAACGCGTTCTGGCTGTAGTTCCTGCCGTACCAGGTCGCGATGGTGTTGCCGGATGCCGCCCAGCACCAGTTGGACTTCTCCTGGGCCTGCATGGAGATGTTCAGGCGGTTGGCGGCGCGCGGCGCGGTGGCGTGCGGGGAAGTGGTGGAGGCGGTGGAAGTGGTGCGGTGCGGTGCGGTGACGGTGTGCGCCGGGGGCGCGAGGGGCGTGGCCGCGATGGCGGTGGCCCCGGGGAGCGCGGTCAGTACGGCGGCCGTGAGCGCCGCGGCCGACAGCCGTCTGCGGTGGGGACTGCGTGCGTGGGGTGCACGGGTCATGGCGTTCCTCCCGACTGGGGGGTGAGGGGGAGAGGAGCGCATCCGGATGCTTGCGAGGAGCATCGGGTGTTGTCGCAGGCAGGTCAACACGCTTCAATGCGAGGTGACATGGGGGTGTGGACGGACGGGCCCGGATGTGAACGGCCGATGCCCGGCGTACTGCAGTGAACAGGCAGGAAGAGCACGCGGCACGCGATCCGGTTGTGAACGTTCACCTGCGCGCCGGAGGATTGAGGCAATGGCACAGGACACCCCCCAGTCGGCGGAGCTGGCGCAGCTGCTGCGGACCGGCCCCTTCCATCTCGCACTGCGCTCCGCGCTCACCGCCCGGGGACTCGCCCTCACCCGCGTCCAGCACAAGCTCGCCCAGCGCGGCATCACCATCGGGGTGACCAGCCTGAGCTACTGGCAGCAGGGCGCACGGCGGCCGCAGCGCCCCGAATCGCTGCGGGCGGTGCGCGCCCTGGAGGAGGTCCTGGACCTGCCCGCGTACTCGCTGCACCGGCTGCTGGTCCCGGAGGGCGGACACCGCCCGGAGGCCGAGCGGCCGGCCGCCCGCTCGTACCGCTCGCTGGTGGTGCCCGCCGACGCGCTGCAGCGGCTCTTCACCGAGCTGGAGACCCCCGCGGACGGTGGGCTGCACACCGTGGGGCATCACGAGCGGGTCCGCATAGGGCCCGAACGCCAGCTGATCGAGCGGGAGTCGCTGCAGGTGGTGCGCGCCCACCGGGACGGCGTGGACCGCTATATCGCCATCCATCGGGGCGAGTCGGGCTGCGAGCCGACCCGGGTGCGGGTGCGCCCCGGGGAGAACTGCCGGCTGGGCCGGGTGCGGGGGGACGACACGGCCGGGGTGGTGGTCGCCGAGCTGCTCTTCGACACCCGGCTGCGGGCCGGTGACACCCATGTCTTCGGCTACGCCTTCGAGGACGGCAGCGGCGGACCGAGCACCGAGTACCTGCGCGGCTTCAGCTTCGCCGGCGGTCAGTACGTCCTTCAGGTGCGCTTCGACGAGGCGGCGCTGCCGGTGCGCTGCCGCCGCTTCGCCCAGGCTTCGGCGGCCGCCCCGCGCAGCGCCCAGCAGGAGCTGACGCTCAGCGGCCGGCACCACGCCGTGCACCTCGTGGAGCAGGGGGTACGTCCCGGGATACTCGGCATCGGGTGGGACTGGGGATAGAGAGCAGCACCGGTGGGACTGGGGACAGGGCGCAGCATCGGTGGGATGAGGGACAGGGAGCAGGCGGCGTCCGGCCGCCTCAGCCCGCGATCAGCTTGCCGCCCTTGACCCGGACCGGGACCTCCTCCAGCGGGCGGGTCGCCGGGCCCTGGGCGACCTCGCCGGTGGTCACCTGGAAGCGGCTGCCGTGCAGCGGGCAGACGCCCTGCTCCTTCTCGATCTTGTTCAGGATCGCGCCCATGTGCGTGCACACGGTGCTGAAGCACTTGAACTGGCCCTTGGCCGGCTGCGAGACCAGCAGCCGCCGGTCGCCGTAGAGCTTGGCGCCGCCAACCGGCACCTCCGAGGCCGGGCCCAGCTCGACCGGCGCGTCCGAGGCCGGGCGGGTGCCGGACTTCTGCTCCCCCGAAGCGCAGGCGGCGGCGCCGAAGCACGCGGCGCCCACGAGCGCGGCCCCGCGCAGCACGGTCCGGCGGTCGGGGGACGCGGTCATGTCGTAGCTCCTGATCAGTGGGCGGCGCCGGCCTTCGACGATACCGGGGCGGTCTGCGCGCCTCCGCGGCGGTCCGCCCTGCCCAGCAGCAGGTCCGCTTCGATCTCCTCCAGGCTGCGGCCCCTGGTCTCCGGCAGCAGCCGGTGGACGAAGAGGAAGGCCAGCAGGGTCGTCGCGGCGAAGAAGAAGACGCCCGTACGTAAACGCTTGCGTAAGCGTTTACGTTTGCTGGCGGATACTCGTAATGTGGTGGACTCGCGGGACGGGCTGCCAGGAGCGGCCGTGGGCGCCGCCGTGGCGCCCCGCACGCGGGGAGGAAGAGCCGGATGACGACGATGGTGGATGTGGCGCGGCGGGCAGGGGTCTCCGTCGCCACGGTCTCGCATGTGCTCAACGAGACCCGGCCGGTGCGCCCGGACACCCGGGCCGCGGTGCTCGGCGCCATCGAGGAACTCGGCTACACCCACAACACCCTGGCCCGCTCGCTGGTGACCTCCCGCACCCGCTCGATCGGCCTGGCGGTCTCCGCGATCAGCAACCCGTACTTCACCGAGATCCTCCAGGGCGTCGAGGCGGGCGCGCTGGAGGCCGGCTACAGCCTGCTGCTCGCCGATCCGCACGACGCACCGCGGCACGAGCGCAAGGTCGTCCAGCTGCTGCACGAGCGGCGGGTGGACGGCATGATCGTCGCGCCGTCCGCGGAGCCGGCGGAGACCGTCGACTATCTGGCCCGGCGCCAGGTCCCCACCGTGTTCCTGGACCGGCTGGTCGGTGACGAGCACGACCAGGTCTGCGCCGAGAGCACCGGCCCGGTGCGCCAACTGGTCGAGCACCTGGCCGACTCGGGGCACACCCGGATCGGCCTGGTCGCCGGGCTGCCCGGCCTGAGCACGACGACCGAACGGGTACAGGGCTACCGCGAGGGGCTGCGCGAGCGCGGTCTGCCCTTCGCACCCGAACTCCTCGCCGGCGGCAACTCCGAGGCGGACGGCGCCCAGGACGCCACCCGCAGGCTGCTCGCCGTGCCCCAGCCGCCCACGGCGATCATCACCGCCAACAACGCGATGACGATCGGCACGCTCCGGGCGCTCGGCGAACTGGGTCTGGAGGTGCCCCGGGACATCGCGCTGGCCTGCTTCGACGACTTCTCGTGGGCGGACCTGTTCACCCCTCGGCTGACCGCGATCGCCCAGCCCAGCAAGGACATCGGGGCGGCGGCGGTCCGGCT
The DNA here is from genome assembly GCF_042749045.1 of Streptomyces sp. NPDC059008. Lineage (NCBI taxonomy): Bacteria > Bacillati > Actinomycetota > Actinomycetes > Kitasatosporales > Streptomycetaceae > Streptomyces > Streptomyces sp. NPDC059008. The sequence continues at coordinate 14,416 of NZ_JBHYJC010000058.1, forward strand.
GCTGCTGGAGCGCCTGGAGGAACCGGACCGCCCCCCGCGCACCCTTCGCCTCCCCTGCGCGTTCGTGCACCGTACGTCGTGCGGCTGCGCCGAACCCGCCCCGGCCACCGCCCCGGCCACCGTCCCGGCCGCACCCCCGGCCGCCCCGGAAAGGAACCGCACCCCGTGATCGTCGTCGCCGGCGAGGCGCTGATCGACCTCGTCCCCAGCTCGCAGTCCCCCTCCCTGGAAGGCCAGTTGCCGACGCTGCTGCCGCGGCGCGGCGGCGGGCCGTACAACACCGCCGTCGCGCTGGGGCGGCTGGGCTCGCCCACCGCCTTCTGCTCCCGGGTCTCCACCGACGCCTTCGGCGAGGCGCTGCTGCACGGGCTGCGCGGCGGCGGGGTGGACACCTCGCTCGTGCAGCGCGGCGGCGAGCCGACCACCCTCGCCGTGGCGGACATCAGCCCGGACGGGTCGGCCGGCTACGGGTTCTACGCCGACGGCACCGCCGACCGGCTCTTCACCCTGCCGCCGGCGCTGCCCGACGCGGTCGACGCGCTGTCGCTGGGCACCTGCTCGTTGGTCCTGGAACCGGGCGCGAGCGCGTATGAGTCGCTGCTGCGCCGGGAGGCCCGGCGTGGGGTCTTCACCGCGCTCGACCCCAACATCCGGCCCGGTCTGATCCACGACCCGGACGCCTATCGGGCCCGCTTCCGCTCCTGGCTCCCGGATCTGGCGCTGCTGAAGCTGTCGGAGGAGGACGCGCTGTGGCTGGCCGGGGCGGGCACCGGCGGGGGCTGGGATGCGGTGGGTGCGGCCGCCCGGGAGTGGCTGGGCGCCGGGCCGGCGGCGATCGTGATCACCCGGGGCGGTGACGGGCTGACGGTGCTGACGCGGGGCGGCGGTGAGCTGACGGTGCCCGGCGAGCGGGTCACCGTCGTCGACACCATCGGCGCCGGCGACACGGTCAACGCGGCGCTGCTGCACCGTCTGGACGCCCATGGCGCCCTCTCGTACGCCGCCGTCACCGCGCTGGGCGCCGACGACTGGCAGGACATCCTGCGCTTCGCCGCCCGCGCGGCCGCCATCACCTGCTCACGCGCGGGCGCGGAGCCGCCATTTGCCACGGAGTTGGCGGCGTAGGAGCGGCAGCTCGGACAGGCCGGTCGCCACGGCGTCGGCGGCGTGGCGCACCTCGGGACCGGCTGGTCGGTGCGCTGACGGCGGTGGGCCGCCGCCACGCCCTGGAACGGGAGCGGTGACGGCCCGGCCGGAACGGCCCTCGGCGTCAGGAGGCCCGGCCGGCCCGCGCCGTCGTCTTCCTGGCCGTGGCCTTCTTCGCCGCGGTCTTCTTGGCGGCCGGCTTCTTCGCCTGCGCCGGCACCGGCGCGGCGTCGCTGACGCGGTCGCCGAGGATCTCCCGCAGGAACTTGCCGGTGTGGCTGGCCGGGATCGACGCGATCTCCTCCGGCGTGCCCTCGGCGACGACCATTCCGCCGCCGTTGCCGCCTTCGGGGCCCATGTCGATGACCCAGTCCGCCGTCTTGATCACATCGAGGTTGTGCTCGATGACGATCACCGTGTTGCCCTTTTCGACCAGCCCGGACAGCACCTTGATCAGCTTGCTGATGTCATCGAAGTGCAGACCGGTGGTCGGCTCGTCGAGGACGTAGACCGTGCTGCCCGTCGAACGCTTCTGGAGCTCGCTGGCCAGCTTGACCCGCTGGGCCTCACCACCGGAGAGCGTCGGCGCGGACTGACCGAGCCGGACGTAGCCGAGGCCGACCTCGTTGAGCGTCTTGAGGTGCCGGGCGATGGTCGGCACCGCCTCGAAGAAGCTCAGCGCCTCCTCGATGGGCATGTCCAGCACCTCGGCGATGGACTTGCCCTTGTAGTGGACCTCCAGCGTCTCGCGGTTGTAGCGCGCGCCGTGGCAGACCTCGCACGGCACGTACACGTCCGGCAGGAAGTTCATCTCGATCTTGATGGTGCCGTCGCCGGAGCAGTTCTCGCAGCGGCCGCCCTTGACGTTGAAGGAGAAGCGCCCCGGCAGATAGCCGCGGACCTTGGCCTCCATCGTCTCCGCGAAGAGCTTGCGGACGTGGTCGAAGACACCGGTGTACGTGGCCGGGTTCGACCGCGGGGTGCGGCCGATCGGCGACTGGTCGACGTGCACGACCTTGTCCACCAGATCGTCGCCGGCGACCCTGGTGTGCCGCCCCGGGACCGACTTGGCGCCGTTCAGCTCGCGCGCGAGGTGGGTGTAGAGGATGTCGTTGACCAGCGTCGACTTGCCGGAGCCGGAGACACCGGTGACGGCGGAGAACACCCCGAGCGGGAAGGAGACGTCGATGTCGCGGAGGTTGTTCTCCTTCGCGCCGTGGACCGTCAGCTGCCGCTTGGGGTCGGCGGGCCGCCGGATGTCCGGTGTCGCGATGGCTCTCTTGCCGGACAAATACTGCCCGGTGATCGACTCCTTGTTGGCCAGCAGCTGCTTCATCGGGCCGCTGTGCACGACCTTGCCGCCGTGCTCACCGGCACCGGGGCCGATGTCCACGACCCAGTCGGCGACCTTGATGGTGTCCTCGTCGTGCTCGACGACGATCAGGGTGTTGCCCATGTCGCGCAGCCGCACCAGGGTTTCGATCAGCCGGTGGTTGTCGCGCTGGTGCAGACCGATCGACGGCTCGTCCAGGACGTAGAGCACGCCCACCAGGCCGGAGCCGATCTGAGTGGCGAGGCGGATGCGCTGGGCCTCACCGCCGGAGAGGGTGCCGGCCGCGCGGTTCAGCGAGAGGTAGTCCAGGCCGACGTCGACCAGGAACTTCAGCCGCTCGTTGACCTCCTTGAGGACCCGCTCGGCGATCTTCTTCTCGCGGGCGTCGAGCTTCATGTCCCGCAGGAAGTCGGCGCAGTCGCTGATCGACATGGCCGCGACCTCGGCGATCGACTTCTCCTGGACCGTGACGGCGAGCACGATCGGCTTGAGCCGCGTGCCCTCGCAGGTCGGGCAGTGCACCTCGCGCATATAGCCCTCGAAGCGCTCGCGACTGCTGTCGCTCTCCGCTTCGGAGTGCCGCCGCTTGACGAACGGCACCGCGCCCTCGAAGGGGGTGGTGTAGGCCCGCTCGCGGCCGTACCGATTGCGGTAGCGCACCTCGATCTGGGTCTTGTGGCCGTGCAGCAGGGCCTTCTTGGCGCGGGCCGGCAGCCCGGCCCAGGGGATGTCCGTACGGAAGCCGAGGGCATCGGCCAGCGCGCCGACGAGGCGGCCGAAGTATTCCTTGGTGTGGCCGTGCGACCAGGGGTGGATGGCGCCCTCGTCGAGGGAGCGGTCCTCGTCGGGGACGATCAGCTCGGGGTCGACCTCCATGCGCGTACCGATGCCGGTGCAGTCGGGGCAGGCGCCGAAGGGCGAGTTGAAGGAGAAGGAGCGGGGCTCCAGCTCCTCGAAGGACAGATCGTCATAGGCGCAGTACAGATGCTCCGAATACATCCGCTCGCGCTGCGGGTCGTCCGGCTCCAGATCGACGAAGTCGAGGATGACCATGCCGCCGGAGAGGCCGAGGGCGGTCTCGACGGAGTCGGTCAGCCGCCGCTTGGCGCTCTCCTTGACCGTGAGGCGGTCGACGACCACCTCGATGGTGTGCTTCTCCTGCTTCTTCAGCTTGGGCGGCTCGGAGAGCTGGATGGTCTCCCCGTCGACCCGCGCGCGGCTGTAGCCCTTGGTCTGGAGGTCGGAGAAGAGATCGACGAACTCGCCCTTGCGCTCCCGCACCAGGGGGGAGAGCACCTGGAAGCGGCTGCCCTCGGGCAGCTCCAGGACCTTGTCGACGATCGCCTGCGGCGACTGCCGGGCGATGGGGCGCCCGCACTCGGGGCAGTGCGGCTTGCCGATGCGGGCGAACAGCAGGCGGAGGTAGTCGTAGACCTCGGTGATCGTGCCGACCGTCGAGCGCGGGTTGCGCGAGGTCGACTTCTGGTCGATCGACACCGCGGGGGACAGGCCCTCGATGAAGTCCACATCGGGCTTGTCCATCTGCCCGAGGAACTGCCGGGCGTAGGAGGAGAGCGACTCGACATAGCGCCGCTGCCCCTCGGCGAAGATCGTGTCGAAGGCGAGCGAGGACTTGCCCGACCCGGACAGCCCCGTGAAGACGATGAGGGAATCGCGGGGGAGGTCGAGCGAGACGTTCTTGAGATTGTGCTCGCGAGCGCCACGGACGATGAGACGGTCGGCCACGCCGGTCGGCACCTTTCTTGGAGGGGGGCGGGAGCCGTGGCTCTGCGTCCGCCGCTCGGTGAATGAGCAGAGGCGGCGAAGCGGAGCGGAGCCCCGCCCCAGGGTATGGGGCCCGCCACGGCACTGTCTTTGGGATGCCACACACGAGCCTATAGCACGCGCATTCGATTTACGGGGCTCGTACGCCCTCTTCACCCAAACGTGTGGCGGCCCCACATCCTTCCCGGCCCGCCGCACGCCCGTACGCTGCGAAAACGCGCCGCCCCCGACGGTTCAGCCGCTCCCGGGCAGCGCCCGCTCCAGCGCATCGAACGTCCGCCGCAGCACCTCGACCTGCTCAACGGCCACCTCGTCCGCCGGGTCACCCCGCAGCTGCCGGCCGGCGGCCTCGGCGTACGCCACCCGGACCCCCGCGACGATCAACGCCGCGGCCAGCCGGGAGTCATGGTCCGGCCGCCCGGCGTCACCGCCCGCGGCCTCGGCGAGCAGCCCGGCGAGCCTGTCCTCCAGCTCCTCGACCGCCTCACGGCCCCGCGCGCGCAGCGCCGGCGAGTCCAGCACCGTACGCCAGAAGTGCTCGAACCCCTCCCCCACCCCGCCCAGCGGGTGGCGCTGCTCCAGCAGCTCGGAGGTCAGCCGGCGCAGCGCGGCCAGCGGCGTCCGGCCCGGCCCGCGCTCCCGGACGGCGCGGGTGAGCAGTTCCAGCGCCTCGGGAATCCGGTCGAGGAAGAGGTCTTCCTTCCGCGGGAAGTAGTTGAAGACGGTCATCGTGGACACCTCGGCGGCGCGGGCCACCTCGGCGACGGTGACGTTGTCGAAGCCGCGCCGGATGAACAGCAGCGTCGCCTCGCCGGAGATCCGCTGCCGGGTGCGCAGCTTCTTGCGCTCGCGCAGCGTCAGCCGGGCGTCCTCCTCGCCGAAGCCGGTCTCCGCCTCCTGGCCGGCGATCCGTCCGCCACCGACCGTCCCCGCGCCGTCGCGCCACCGCTCATCCACCATGCCCGGAATCCTAGGCCGCCCCTTCGAGAATTTTGTAGTCACAAAAAACTTTTAGTGGCTACACTCTCGCTCCATGAAGCGTGACGCAGACGTAGTGGTGGCAGGGGGCGGCCCGGTGGGGCTGATGCTCGCCTGCGAACTGGCACTGGCTGATGTCCCGGTCGTCGTCCTGGAACGACTGACCGAGGTGGACACGACGATCAAGGCGGGGGCGATCAACTCCCCCAGCGCGGAGGCCTTCTACCGGCGCGGGATGCTGCCCGGCCTGGCCGAGGTGCAGCGCGCCGCCATCGAGAAGTTCAGCTCGTTCCTGCGGCAGCGGCAGGCCGCGGGCGCGCCCGGGGTGCAACGGCCCCCGAAGTTCGCCGGGCACTTCGCCGGCATCATGCTGCGCGGCGATCTGCTGGACGAGTCCGACCCGGACTTCGAGGGGCCCGGTCCCGCCTCCGAGATCGGCCTCGTCCCCCAGGAGGCCCTGGAACGGCTGCTCGCCGACCGTGCCGCCGAACTGGGCGTCGACCTGCGCCGCGGGGTGACGCTGACGGGTTTCGACGCCGACGACGACGGCGTCCGCGTCCACACCTCCCACGGGTCGCTGCAGACCGGATGGCTGGTGGGGTGCGACGGCGGACGCAGTACGGTCCGCCGGCTCGCCGGCTTCCCGTTCCCGGGGACGGACCCCGAGATCACCGGCCATCAGGCCATCGTGGAGATGTCCGGATCCGAGAAGCTGGGAGCCGGTTGGAACTGGACCGGGACCGGCACCTACGCACACGGCCCGATGCCCGGCCGGATCCTCACCGTGGAGTTCGACGGGCCGCCCGCGGACCGCGAAGCGCCCGTCACCGCCGAGGAGTTGCAGGCCTCCCTGCGCAACGTCTCCGGTGTCGAGGACGTCGAGATCCACAAGGTGCTCTCGGCGACCCGCTTCACGGACAACGCCCGCCAGGTGCCCGACTACCGGGCGGGACGGGTGCTGCTGGCCGGTGACGCGGCGCATGTGCACTCGCCCTTCGGCGGCCAGGGGCTGAACCTCGGCATCGGCGACGCGATGAACCTGGGCTGGAAGCTGGCCGCGACGGTGCGCGGCTGGGCGCCGGAAGGGCTGCTCGACACCTACACCGCGGAGCGGCACCCGATAGGCGCGTGGGTGCTGGAGTGGACCCGGGCCCAAGTGGCGCTGATGCGGCCGGAGTCGCACGCCCGGGCGCTGCGCACGGTGCTCACCGAGCTGACCGGGACCGTCGCCGCCACCACCTTCTTCGCCAAGAAGATCTCCGGTGTCCAGCAGCGCTACGACCTGCCGGGCGACCATCCGCTGACCGGCCGCAGCGCCCCCGACCTGGAGCTGTCCGACGGCAGCCGGCTCGCGGACCATCTGCACGGCGGACAGGGTCTGTTGCTCGACCTCGCCGACGACGACGGGCTGCGCCGGCGCGCCGCGGGGTACGGCTCCCGGGTGCGGCTGCTGACCGCCGCCTGCCCCGGGCGGCCCGACCTGGCCGGCCTCCTGGTACGGCCGGACGGCTGTACTGCCTGGGCGGCCGACGCCCCGGGGTCGGCCGGCGCGCCGGACGACCTGGACGCCGCCCTCCGCCGGTGGTTCGGGGCGCCCGACGCCGCGGCCTGACCACCAGGAGACACCGCGGGCGGCGTCCGGTCGGCCCCCGGGCCACCGTGCGCCGCCGGCACCGCCCGCGTACGCCCCGAACGGCGCCGGACGACTCCCGAACTCGCCTTCGTGGCGCTAGCGTCGGACCATGACCGTCACCCCGCCTGACTTCCCGCACGACGTGGCCGCCGTACACGAGGCCACCGAACGGCTGCTGGTCTCGGTGAGCAAGCTCGACGACGCGGCGGTCGGCGAGCCGTCGCTGCTCCCCGGATGGACCCGCGGCCATGTCCTGGCCCATCTGGCACGCAACGCGGACGCGCTGGTCAACCTCCTGACCTGGGCGCGTACGGACGTCCCCGCGCCGATGTACGCGAGCGCCCAGGTCCGGGACGCCGACATCGAGCGGGACGCCGACCGCCCGCTGGCGGCCCATCTGGAGGACCTCAAGGAGAGCGCCGAGCGGTTCGACGCCGCCGCGGACGCGCTGCCGCAGGAGCGCCGTACCTACGAGGTCGAGATGCGCAACGGCGTCGTCGAGCGGGCCGACCGGCTGCCGCTGCGCCGGCTCGCCGAGCTGGAGCTGCACCACCTGGATCTCGGTGTCGGCCACACCCTCGACCAGCTCTCGCCCGGCTTCGTCGACAGCTATCTCGCCTTCCTCGCCACGATCAAATTCGCCGGCCATCCGGATCTGCCGCTTCTGGAGCTGCGCACGGCCGACGGTCGCCGCCTGCGCACCGGCCGCGCGGCGGCCGCCCCGGACGCCGGGGCCGCGCCTGTGGTGGTCTCGGGCTCCGCGACGGCGCTGGTCGGCTGGCTCACCGGACGCGGTGACGGCTCCGCGCTCGACAGCCACGGCTCCGCACTGCCTGTCGTACCCCCGCTCTAGAGTGGACTCATGGGCTACAGCGGAGCAGTGAAGGTCGGCGGAGCGGCCGACGTGCACGAACTGTCCGAACTGATGATCTCGAAGGTCGCGGTCGGCAGGATGGACAACAACGCCTATGTGCTGCGGTGCCGTGCGACAGATGAGCAGCTGCTGATCGACGCGGCCGCCGATCCGCACACGCTTCTCACGCTGATCGGCGACAGCGGCATCGCATCCGTCGTCACCACGCACCGCCACGGTGACCATTGGGGCGCGCTGCGCGAGGTGGTCGACGCCACGGGCGCGCGCACCTACGCGGGCCGCTACGACGCCGAGGGCATCCCCGTGCCCACGGACGTGCTGGTCGATGACGGCGACACGATCACGGTCGGGCGCGTCACGCTGACCGCGCGCCATCTGGTCGGCCACACCCCCGGCAGCATCGCGCTGGTCTACGACGACCCGCACGGCGCCCCCCATCTGTTCACCGGGGACTGCCTGTTCCCCGGCGGCGTCGGCAACACCTGGGGCAATCCCGAGCACTTCGCCAGCCTGATCGACGGCGTGGAGAGCAAGCTCTTCGGGGAACTCCCCGATGAGACCTGGGTCTATCCGGGGCACGGCAACGACACCACGCTCGGCGCGGAGCGGCCGCATCTGGCGGAGTGGCGCAAGCGGGGCTGGTAGCGAAGGGCCCCTCGGAAAGGCCCTGGTAGCGACAGTGCCCGGCGCCGCTTCCGTTCGGGAGCGGCGCCGGGCACCGTCAGTGGTGCGCCAGGGGCGTCGGGCCTCAGGCGTCGACGCGCTCCGTGTCGGCGGCCGCCACCTCGGCCTCGGCCGCCGCCTGCTTCTTCGAGGCGCGCAGGCTGGTGATCGTCGTGACGACGAGCACGGCGCAGATGACGCCCAGGGAGACCGGAATGCTGATCTCCGGAACGGCCACCCCGGACTCGTGCAGCGCGTGCAGCACCAGCTTCACGCCGATGAAGCCGAGGATGATCGACAGGCCGTAGGAGAGGTGGACCAGCTTCTTCAGCAGCCCGCCGATCAGGAAGTACAGCTGCCGCAGACCCATCAGGGCGAAGGCGTTGGCGGTGAAGACGATGTACGGGTCCTGGGTGAGGCCGAAGATCGCGGGGATGGAGTCCAGCGCGAACAGGACGTCGGTGGTGCCGATCGCCAGCATGACGATCAGCATCGGCGTCATCAGCCGCTTGCCGTTCTCGACGATGAACAGCTGGGTGCCGTGGTACTTGTCGGTCGACGGGAAGCGCTTCTCGACCAGCTTCAGGAAGCGGTTCTCCTCGAACTCCTCGTCCTCCTCCTCGGCACGGGCCTCCTTGATGAGCTTCCAGGCGGTCCAGATGAGGAACGCGCCGAAGAGGTAGAACACCCAGGAGAAGTTGGCGATGATCGCGGCGCCGGCGCCGATGAAGCCGGCCCGCAGCACCAGCGCGATCAGCACGCCGACCATCAGTACGCGCTGCTGGTAGACCGCGGGGACCGCGAACTTCGCCATGATCAGCACGAAGACGAAGAGGTTGTCGACGCTCAGGGACTTCTCGGTGATGAAGCCCGCGAAGAACTCACCGGCCGGCGCGGTGCCGCCGAAGAGCAGCAGCCCGAGGCCGAACAGCGCGGCGAGCGCGATCCAGACGCCGGTCCAGATTCCGGCCTCCTTGATGGAGACCTCATGCGGTTTGCGTCCGCCGATGAAGAAATCGGCGGCTATCAGGGCACAGAGACCAAGAATGGTCAGGACCCACAGGTTCAGGGAAACGTCCACTGCTCCTCCGGCAGAGTCGTACGGCACTCACAGCGTCGTCGCTGCCGGAGGTCTCTTCCGCCCCGTTCCACCTGAGGGAACGCGGCCGACGCCCCGGGATCTCGTCACACTCGCAATCCGTGATGACGGGTACGTCGTGATGGGAATACTCCCCTCCGCACCAAGAAGGGTAAAGGAAGGCCAAGCAATAGTAAAGAAATGGGTAAAGGTGCTGGTCAGAGGGTTGGGTGTGGTGCTGGGAAGGAGGCAGTCAACTGGTACGCCGGGGTCCTCGTGGGAGCGGGAACCGACTCGGCCGCGTCCCGGGCGGGAGCGCCGTACGGATCAGCCGGGTCCGGCGCCGCGGGCCTGTGCGACCCGGCCGAGCACCTGGCGCACCACCTGGCTGCCCCTCGGGGCGAGTGGCGGCTCATACGTCCAGGCGTGGCCGACCCAGGGATCGGCGAGGTGCGCGTCGGGCACCGGCGTGATCCGCAGCAGCGAGCGCCACAGCGGGTCCAGGACCGGGCCGTACTCGCGGGCCTGGGCACGGTCGGCGACCATCATCAGATGCACCCCGACCGCGGGGCCCTCGTCGGCCAGATAGCGGAGCTGGGTCAGGGCGCGGTCGTCGAAGCCGTGCGGGAAGTCATGCACGATCAGCAGCTGCTCGGCGGTGTCCAGATCCGGCGGCAGCGCATCCGCGGCGCGACTGCGCACGGCCATCTGGACGAGGTCGACCCGCCGGGTCAGCCCCTCCAGGACCGCGGACACCCCCTTGGCGCCGGGCATCGGAGGGGGCAGCACACCGGACTCCAGGAGCGGTGCCAGCGCCGGCGCCGCCGTGCCGCCCGGGTCGATGACCTGGACCGCGAACTCGCCGGCGGGGTGGACCGCGAGCAACCGGGCGGCGATGGCCACCGCGGTCTCCGTGGCGAGCCGGCGCAGCTCGGCCTCGTCCGGCGGGCCGTCCGTCAGCGCGCTGCCCAGCTCCCGTCGGCCGTACTCGCGCTCGGGGAGGGAGCTGCCGCGGTCGTAGGCGTCGGGGCCGCTGTCGATCCACAGGCCGCGCTCCAGGGGGAGGCGGACGAGCATGGGGATGCGCAGGTCCAGGACCTCGGGAAGGTGCAGATCGCCCAGGCGCAGCGCCATCGGGCGCTCCAGAGGTACGTGATAGCCCTGCCATACGGGGTTGTCCCAGCGGGCGAAGGCGGGCGGCAGCGCCGGCTCCACGACCTCCGACTCGGCGGCGAGCTGCCCGAGGTCGCGGTCCAGGGCGGCCCGGGCCTGGGTGACCAGGGTGGCGTGCTTGTCGCGGGCGGCGGCACGGGCGACATCGGCGGCCGTACCGAGGCGGTTGCGCGGGTCGGAGAGGGCCTTGTCGAGCTCCTGCTCCAGGCGGGACTCGGCGAAGTCGGACGCGCTGCGGTACGCCGCGACCGAACGGGCCAGGTCCTCGAACATGCCCCAGACCTGGTTGTAGAGCCGCTCCTCCATGCTCCATCCGGCGGCGTCACCGGCGACGGGGAGCGGGGGGCCGTCGGGAGCGGCGGGGGCGGCCGGGGCCGGACCGGTGGGTGCGGGGGCGCTGCGGCGCGCGGGGTGCCGGTAGTCGACGGGGCCGTGGGACGCCGGGGAGGCGGCGGGCGTGGGCGCGGCCCCGGTCGCCGCTCCGGCGGCGGTGCCGGACCCCACCGCGCCGGTCCCGGAGGCCGCCGGGTCGTCGGCGGCCGTCGGGGGCGCGGGGGCGGGCCGTTGCGGGGTGGGCGCGGGGGCCGCACCCGCCGCGGAGCGCTCCGGCCGTTCGGACCGGCCCGCAGCGGCCGGCGCGGGCGCCGGGACCGCGCGGGCGTGCCCCAGGCCGACCGCCCGCTCGATCTCCGCGGCGAGTTCCGCCGCCTGCGCGAGCCCCTGGTCGCGCAGCATCGCGGTGAGGCCGTCGGCGTACCCCTGGCCCACCGCGCGGACCTTCCAGGCGCCCTGCCTGCGGTACAGCTCCACGGCGACGACGGCGGACTCGGCCCCCAGGCCAGTGATGGTGTAGCCGGCCAGGGAGGTGCCGTCGAGGCCGGTGACCGCCACGGACGGCGCGGCGGCGGCGCCGAAGGTGGTCAGCGCGCCGATGCCGGTGGGCAGCGCCAGCAGGACGCTGACCCGGTGGACGGCGTCGGGCAGCGCGTCGAGGTCGACCGCGATGCGGTGCTCGGCGGCCGCCTGACGGGGAACCTCGATGCCGGTGCGCCGGGGCTCGCCGGGGTGGGCGACCGCCTCGGCTCCCGCGAGCCTGCCCTGCTCGTCGCCGAGCGTCACCCCGGCCACGACGGGGCCGCCCGCCGTGATCCGGATCTCCACCCGTGTGCGGTCCAGCGGATGGTTCTGCCCCCGGACCAGCTCGGCCGTCATCGTTGTTCCCCCTGATGGTGATCGCGTCCCGGGCCGGGCCCGGGCGCAGGGCCCGGGGAGCGGCGGCACGGCCCGGGGCGCGCCGCCGCGATGTGCGGTGCTTACAGATGCGGCACGATCGCCGGCACCAGGTCCTGGAACGTACGGCCGACGGCGGGCTCGCCGATGGCGGTCATCTGCCAGCCGCTGCCCACGCGGTGCACCTTGGCCATCACCTGGGCGGTGTAGTTGCCGCCGCCCGTAAGGGTGTAGCGGGCCAGCTCCTGGCCGTTGGTGTCGTCCACCAGCCGGCAGAAGGCGTCCTGCACCTCGGTGAAGGTCTGGCCGGTGAAGGAGTTGACCGTGAACACGATCTGGTCGATGTGCACCGGCAGCCGTGCCAGGTCCACCAGGATCGCCTCGTCGTCGCCACCCTGCCCCGCGCCGCCGACCAGGTTGTCGCCGGTGTGCCGGACGGCGCCGTCATCGCTGATCAGGTGCTGGAAGAAGACGACGTCTATCGGCTTCTTGTCGGCGAACAGCACCGCGGAGGCGTCGAGGTCGATCTCGTTGGTGCGCCTCCCGAACAGGCCGCGGCGCGGCGCCGAGCGCCACCCCAGACCCATCCGCACCGCGGTCAGCGTTCCGCCGTCGGACTTCTGCAGGCTGATGCCCTGCCCCTTGGACAAATTGACCGACACGCGCCGTCCCTTCTCCGTACTGTCCCCGCCCAGCTCTCCGGCGGGCCCCCTCGACCCTACGCACGACGGCGGACCCGGGGCGCGCCGGGCCCGCGTTTTGTGGCGTTTCTGCAACACCAGGCGGCTGCGGCCGGCCCGTCGCGGCCCGGCGTCACTGCACGCCGGCCTCCCTCATTTGCCGCAGCTCCTTCTTCAGTTCACCCACCTCGTCGCGCAGCCTGGCGGCGACTTCGAACTGCAGCTCGGCCGCGGCGGCCCGCATCCGCTCCGTCATCTCCTCGATGAGTTCGGCCAGTTCGGCGGCGGGACGGTCCGTCAGCACCGCGCCCGCCTTGCCCTTGCCCTTGCCGGCCTGCGCACCGAGCGACGGGACCGGGGCCTTGCCCTTGGCCTCCTTGGCCTCGCCCGTCTTGCGGTAGCCCGTGCCCAGCAGCTCCTGGGTGTCGATCTCCTCGCGGGCGATCGTGGCGACGATGTCGCCGATCTTCTTGCGGAGCGGCTGCGGGTCGATGCCGTGCTCCTTGTTGTACGCCAGCTGCTTCTCGCGCCGGCGGTTGGTCTCCTCGATGGCCTTCTCCATCGCCGGGGTGACCTTGTCGGCGTACATGTGCACCTGACCGGAGACGTTGCGCGCCGCGCGTCCGATCGTCTGGATCAGCGCCGAACCGGACCGCAGGAAGCCCTCCTTGTCGGCGTCCAGAATGGCCACCAGGGAGACCTCGGGAAGGTCGAGGCCCTCACGCAGCAGGTTGATGCCCACCAGGACGTCGTATTCACCCGATCGCAGCTCGCGCAGCAGCTCCACGCGTCGCAGCGTGTCCACGTCGCTGTGCAGGTAGCGGACCTGGATGCCGAGCTCCAGGAAGTAGTCGGTGAGGTCCTCGGCCATCTTCTTGGTGAGGGTGGTGACCAGGACGCGCTCGTCCTTCTCCGTACGTGCCCTGATCTCGTGCACCAGATCGTCGATCTGCCCGTCGGTGGGCTTGACCACCACCTCCGGGTCGACCAGGCCGGTCGGGCGGATGATCTGCTCCACGAAGCCGTCGCCGCGGGCGAGCTCGTACGGCCCGGGGGTCGCGGACAGGTAGACCGTCTGGCCGATGCGCTCCAGGAACTCCTCCCACTTCAGCGGGCGGTTGTCCAGGGCGGACGGCAGGCGGAAGCCGTGGTCGACGAGGGTGCGCTTACGGGAGGCGTCGCCCTCGTACATCGCGCCGATCTGCGGGACGGTGACATGCGACTCGTCGATGACCAGGAGGAAGTCGTCCGGGAAGTAGTCGATGAGGGTGTTGGGCGCGGAACCGGGCTCGCGGCCGTCCATGTGCATCGAGTAGTTCTCGATGCCCGAGCAGGAACCGATCTGCCGCATCATCTCGATGTCGTACGTGGTGCGCATGCGCAGCCGCTGGGCCTCGAGCATCTTGCCCTGCTTCTCCAGGGTGGCCAGGCGGTCCGCCAGCTCGGCCTCGATCCCGGCGATGGCCCGCTCCATGCGCTCCGGACCGGCGATGTAGTGGCTGGCCGGGAAGATGTACAGCTCCTGGTCGTCGCTGATGACCTCGCCGGTGAGCGGGTGGAGGGTGGACAGCGCCTCGATCTCGTCGCCGAACATCTCGATCCGCACGGCCAGCTCTTCGTAGACCGGGAAGATCTCGATGGTGTCGCCGCGGACCCGGAAGGTGCCCCGGGTGAAGGCCACGTCGTTGCGGGTGTACTGGATGTCGACGAAGCGGCGCAGCAGCTGGTCGCGGTCGAATTCGTCGCCGACCTTCAGCGGGACCATACGGTCGACGTACTCCTGCGGCGTACCCAGGCCGTAGATGCAGGACACCGAGGCGACCACGACGACGTCACGCCGCGTGAGCAGCGAATTCGTCGCGGAGTGGCGCAGCCGTTCGACCTCCTCGTTGATCGAGGAGTCCTTCTCGATGTACGTATCGGACTGCGGGACGTAGGCCTCGGGCTGGTAGTAGTCGTAGTAGGAGACGAAGTACTCGACGGCGTTGTTCGGCAGCAGCTCGCGGAATTCGTTGGCGAGCTGGGCCGCGAGGGTCTTGTTGGGCGCCATGACGAGCGTCGGGCGCTGCAGCTTCTCGATCATCCATGCGGTGGTCGCCGACTTGCCGGTGCCGGTGGCGCCCAGCAGGACGACGTCCTTTTCACCCCCGCGGATGCGCCGCTCCAGCTCGGCGATGGCCGCCGGCTGGTCGCCGTTGGGCTGGTAGGAGCTGACGACCTCGAAGGGCGCCACCGTGCGTTCGATCTTTGATTCGGGCCGCATGGGATCCACCGTACGACCCAGCACTGACAATCGGCGGGGAGACCGCTCCGACCTGCGGATTCGCGGCGGCACCGGCCGGCGTGGCGGGGCTGCTCGGCGAGCGGGGGGCGGCGGGCGGCGACGGCACGGCGGCGCGTTGCGCCATGGGCGTCACGGCCGTGGCGGGTGCCGGGCGCACGGCCGGGGAGCCCCCTGCCGTGAGAGCGGTGCGCTCGCGCGCGGAGCGGGGTCGCGACGGCCCCTCTTTCACTACATATGACCAAAACCGGTCAGAAGCACGAGGGGTGACGCACCATCGGCCAAGATGCGCGGATGCCGCGACTCCGGCAAGTTGGACGGCATCGGAGCGCACGTCTGTTGCACGGCTTTTCCGGGCATCCTGCAATTGCGCGAACGCTCCACGGAAGACCGGCCATTTCTCGTTCAGCCCTCGGCCACCGTACGACCGCCTCCCGCTCTGGCCCGGCTGCGAGCCTCTGCCCGTCCGACCCGGTACACGTCACTCACGTCCGCTCACGCCCACGACGTCACGAGGAGTCCGTATGCGTATCCGCCCCGTCGCCACCGTTGTCGCCGGTGCGCTCATGGGTCTGTCCGCGCTCGTCCTCTCCACCAACGCCGCCCAGGCCTCACCGCACGGACACACTCCGGTGACGGTCGCCCACCGCGGCGCCTCGTCGTACGCGCCCGAGAACACCCTCGCCTCCATCGACGCGGCCGCCGAGCTCGGCATCGAATGGGTCGAGAACGACGTTCAGCGCACCAAGGACGGTGAGCTGGTCATCCTCCACGACAACTCGCTCGCCCGGACGACCAACGTCAAGAAGGTCTTCCCCGACCGCTCCCCCTGGAACGTCGCGGACTTCACCCTCAAGGAGATCGAGAAGCTGGACGCGGGCAGCTGGTTCGGGCAGAAGTTCGAGGGCGAGCGGGTGCCGACGCTCGAGGACTACATGGACGAGGTCGAGCACAACGACCAGAACCTGCTGATGGAGCTCAAGTCGCCGGAGCTCTACCCGGGCATCGAGCTGCAGACCCTCCGCGAGCTGCGCCGCGGCGGCTGGCTGGACAAGGACCACGTCAAGCACCGTCTGATCATCCAGAGCTTCAACGCCGACACCCTCAAGACCGTGCACACGCTCCGGCCGGACATCAAGACGGGCTTCCTGGGCAACCCGTCCGTCGCCGACCTCCCGAAGTTCGCCAAGTACTGCGATCAGATCAATCCCGTCCACACGGCGGTCACCCCTGAGTACGTCGCCGCCGTACACGGCCTGAAGGGCCCGCACCGCCGGCAGCTGGACCTGTACACCTGGACCGTCGACGACCCGGCCGTGGCGATCAAGCTCGCCGACCTGGAGGTGGACGGCATCATCACCAACAAGCCCGACGTGGTGCAGGACGCGCTGGAGAACAGGAACAAGAGCGGAGCCTGAGCGCCCGGTGGCGACGGGGAGCGGCACCAGGCGGCGGCCGCCGGACCGTTCCCCGTCGGATTGTCGGTGGCCCGTCCTACCCTGATCAGGTGACGCATTCCGAGCAGGTTTTTGAGCAGGCCCCCACGCCGCCGGCAGGATCCGCGGCCCGGCGCGAGTGGGCCTGGGCGCGTCTGGAGACCCCGATCGGCCCGCTGCTGCTCGCCGCGACCCGGGAGGGCCTGGCCCAGGTCCTCTTCCATGCCGACGAGCGGACGACCCGCCGCGCGCTGACCCGACTGGAGCAGCTCTTCGGCGGGCCACCACTCCCGGGGATCCCCCATCTGGCGACGGCCACCGCCGAGCTCACCGCCTACTTCTCCGGGGACCTGCGGTCCTTCACCGTCCCCCTGGACTGGTCGCTGTCCTCCGGCTTCAACGCCCGGGTCCTGCACGCCCTGGCCTCCGGCGTCCCCTACGGCAGCGTGGTCGGCTATCAGGACCTCGCCGACCGGGTCGGGGAGCCGGGCGCGGCCCGTGCGGTGGGCGCGGCGATGGGCTCCAATCCGCTGCCGGTCGTCGTCCCCTGCCACCGCGTCGTGGCCAGCGACGGCGGGATCGGCGGATTCGGCGGCGGCCTGGAGACCAAGCGCCTGCTGCTGGCCCTCGAAGGTGTGCTGCCCGCCCCGCTCTTCTGACCCCGGCCCCCGTCCGTCCGCATCCCGGGCCGGACCCCTCACGAACGGCAGCGCCATGTCCCGTCAGATCGCTCTGCTCCGCGGCATCAACGTCGGAGGCCACAACTCCTTCCCCAAGGCCCGGCAGCTGGAGCTGGCCGTGTCCCTGGGATTCCAGGACGTCTCCGTCCTGCTGCAGACCGGCAACATCGTCTTCGCCGACCCCGGTACACCGCCCGAGGAGACCGCCCGGACGATCCAGGACGGGATCGCCGCCGAGCTCGGCCTGACGGTGCCGGTCGTCGTCCGCACCCGCGACGAGCTGGCCGCCGCCGTCGCCGCGAATCCGTTTCCGCAGGCCGTGCCGGAGCCCAAGAGCCTGCATGTGACGTTCCTGTCGGCGGTGCCGGCCGACACCTCCCGGCTGGACGCCCTCGACCCGGCCGCGTTCGCGCCCGACCGGTTCCGGCTGACCGGACGCGAACTGTATCTGTGGTGCCCGGGAGGCATCGGCCGCTCCAAGCTCGCCGCCGCGGTGAGCCGCGCCCCCCTCGGGGTGACGGCCACCTCCCGCAACTGGAACACCGTCACCAAACTGCTGGCCCTGGCGGACGCCTGACGCCCGGCGCTGCCGTCAGCGCCAGCCGTAGCGCTCGCGCAGCCGGTTCACGACGAGGTTGAAGCGGCCGCGGTCCAGCGCGCAGGCCTCGCGCCGCATCCCCGCCGGGTGCACCCGCAGCACACGGTCCACCGCCACCCACGAGTCGCGCCCCGCGCGGTCCCAAGGGCCGGCCCCGATGGGGACCCACTCCCGGTCGTTGTTGTGCCGCTTGCTGGAGAGCTGGACGGCCAGCAGCGTGCCGCGGGTCTCCCGCGCGACGACCAGCACCGGCCGGTCCTTGCCCCGCCCGTCGTTCTCCTCGTAGGGCACCCAGGTCCACACGATCTCGCCGGGGTCCGGGTCGCCGTCCGGGTCGGGCGCGTAGGACGTCCGGACGGCGCCGACGGAGCGCGGCCGGGCCTCCACGGTTGCGGTGGGGCCCTGGCTGCCGGGCAGCGCGGCGGCCGCGTCGGACGGGGCGGAAGCGTTGAATGAAGTGGTCACCCCCTCACGCTAACCGCCCGCGCGAGCAGGGCGGTCGGCGGTCCGCGGCAGGCGCTCGAAGGCCGATTGTCAGTGGCCGGCCGTACGGTTTTCAGCAGCGGGGGACGGCCGTCGGAGCCGCCCGGGGAGGGGAGATCCATGTCCGTGACCACGACGTATCTGGAGCTGTCGCAAGAGGGCGGCGGCGCCCACAAGTTCTACGAGGTGACGGTGGAGGACACGGTCGTCTCGGTGCGCTACGGGCGGATCGGCGCGGCCGGCCAGCGGCAGGCCTCGACGTTCCCGACGCGGGAGAAGGCGCAGGCAGCGGCCGCCAGGAAGATCGGCGAGAAGGTCCGCAAGGGCTACGCCCCCGCCGTCCAGGGGCAGCGCGCCGCCCGTCCGGTGACGCGGCGCCAGGTGACGTCCGCCCCGTCGACGGCGCGCGCTGTCGCACCGGTGCTGTGGCGGTTCCGTACGGGCGCCGCGGCGTTCGGCATCCACATCGACGAGGACCGCTGCTGGGTCGGCAATCAGAGCGGGGACGTCTACACGCTCGGCCACGACGGTGAGGTGCTGGCGCGCTATCAGCTCCCCGACGGCGTCAAGTGCCTGGTGGCGGACGACTTCTGGATCTACGCCGGCTGCGACGACGGCACGGTCTACGACCTGTCCTCCAAGCTCCCGTTCGCGGCCTACGACGTCGCCCCCGACGTCGACATCTTCTGGCTGGACATCCGGGAGGGCATTCTCCACGTCGCCGACCGCAACGGCGGGCTGACGGTCATCGACCACGAGGACGAGTACCAGTGGTCCCGCCGCAGCTCCGGTGAGCACGCCTGGATGGTGCGGAGGGACGAACGCGCCGTCTACCACGGCCACCAGCGCGGCGTGACCGCCTACTCCGCCGACGGCAGCGGCGAGTTGTGGCACACCCCGACCAACGGCGCGGTCCTGTTCGGCTGGCAGGAGGACCACTCGGTGTACGCCGGCACGAACCGCAAGGTCGTGCAGCGGCTGTCGAAGGACAGCGGAGCGCTGGAGGCCGCCTACCAGTGCGACACGGTCGTCTACTCCTGCGCCACGGCTCCCGGCGGCCGCTATGTTTTCGCCGGGGACTCGGCCTCGTCGGTGTACTGCTTCGCCGCCGACGGCACCCGCCTGTGGAAGCTGGGCACCGGCGGCGGATCGGCGCTGTCGATGCAGTATCTGGACGAGAAGCTCTACATGGTCACCACGGACGGCTCGCTGGTGTGCGTCGACGCGAGCGACGCGGCCGTCGCCGCCGCCCAGTCGGGCACGGTTCCGGTGGCCCGGGATGTGAAGTCGGCCGCCGCGCTGCCCACGTACACCCCGTCGACCACGGTGCGGACGGTGGCGTCCGCCGCCTCGGGGATCGTGGTGGAGTGCGTGCAGGAAGGCGGCCGACTGCGGGTCCATGTGGTCTCCGAGGGCTATGAGCCGTCCTGGAACGTCCAGTTCCCGCGCCATATACGCCGGGCCGGGGCGCGGTACGTCGTCGAGGACCTGTCGGCGGCCGCCGGCGGCTTCTACCGCGTCCGGGGCGAGATCCGGCAGCTCGTCTGAGGTCCGGGGCCCGGCGCTCAGACGGGGCCGCTCCAGGCCGGCCGACGGGGATCGTCGGCCCGTACGACGACATCCGCCGCCTCCTCGGGCCGCGTCTCGGCCTCGTAGCGCGCGAAGGCGGGCAGCGTCCAGCGCTCGCCCTCAGGGGTGCGGCGGGCGAGCGCGGCCGGCGAGAGCTTCAGGTGGACGGAGAGATCGAAGGGGAACCAGTGACCGAGCAGCAGGGGGCCGTGCATCAGCAGGACACCGCCCGGCGGCAGCGTCACGTACGCACTGCGCGTCGCCCGGTCCGCGAGCGGATCCCACAGGTCCGGGAGCACCCGCCCGGTGCCACCGGGGTCCAGCGGCTGGAAGACCTCACGCCACAGCGCCTGCCGGTCGAACCACTCGTCGTGGTAGGCGTCGGGATCCTCGCGGCCGTACTCCAGCCGCAGGGAGGCGGGGCGCAGAAAGCCGAAGGTGCCGGCCTTGTGCACCGCCCGCCCCCGGATCCGCAGCGCCTCGGCGAGCCGGCCCGCCAGGTCGCCGGGCGCGGCAGCGGGAGCCCCGTCGATGGCCACTCTCAGCCAGGGACTCCCGTCCTTCGCCGTCGTCGTGGCGATGCGCTCGGCGAGCGCGTCGGTGAGCCGTTCCCAGGTGATCGCTTCGAGCCGCACACCGCCATTCTGCCCGGTCGCACCGCGCGCGGCGCGACGCGTCAGCCGGAGTGCGGCCGGCCCGGCGGTACGTGGAAGGTGGAGTCCCCCGATACGAAACCGACCTGGATCACCGGGGCGTGGTGGACACCGCCGTTGATGGTGTTGTGCACGTCCCGGACCGATGTGCGGTCCCGGTCGGGCGCCACCTCGTCCAGCAGGGCCCGCAGTTCGGCCGCCGCGGCCGGGTCCTCGCGCAGCGACCGCTGCAGCCGCAGCCGCCAGGCCGCGGTCACACCGTCCACGCCGGCCTGGTCGCCCTCCTGCCGGGCGGCCACCAGATCGGCACGGGAGACCTCCAGCTCACCCTCGACCGCCTCCTCGTCCGCGGTGCCCCGGCGCCGGGCGAGGAAGGCCGCCATCCTGCCGCGGACCGCGGTCCAGCCGTCCGTCGCCATCTGCTGCACCAGCGTCGTCGCTCCCGCCGTGGCGAGCGCCACCAACTCCGGTTCCATGGGACCCCCTTGTGCGTCGTCGGTACTTCATTGTGCGGCGGCCGGCCCCGCCCCGGACAGGAGGGCCGGTTCATGACGGGCCGGGTGGCCTGGTGGCGCGGTTCAGGCCTGGTCGGCGGCCGGCCGGGCGGCTCCGTAGCGGCTGAGTTCGGCCGCCGCCTCCTTCGTCGCCTCGATGACGCTGTCGGGGGCCGTCGGCATCACGGACTTGAGCTTGAGCAGCAGGACCGCGCCCATGATGGAGCCGTCCCACATGATCGGCGCCGCGCAGGAGTTCCATCCGGCCATGCACTCCTCGTACCCGAGTGCGTATCCGAGGTCGCGCACCTCCGCGAGGGACGCCATCAGCGCGTCGTTGTCCCGGTAGACACCCGGTCCCGCCTGGTCGGGTACGGGCTCGGCCAGCACCCGCTGCTGCAGCACCTCCGGCAGGTAGGCGAGGATCGTCCGCCCGGAGGCGCCGGTGCGCAGGGAACGCGTCACGGACAGCACGTCGCGCGGCGTCATGCCCAGCTCCGCGAGGTCGGAGTCGCCGACGGCCATGTCGACGCACTGCCGTTGCGCGCCGGAGAACGGCGCCACCATGTAGAGGAACACCAGCCCGCCGTCGGTGGCCGCCCGCAGGTCGCCGAGCACCGTCTGCGCGCCGTCGAGGCGGTGGTCGAGGGCGGTGAAGGCGAGCTGGGCAGCGGAGGTCCGCAGCCGGTAGAGGCCCCGGTCCACCCGCTCGAAGATCCGCTGGTAGATGCCGGACTGCAGGATGCGGTAGACGACCGAGTCGTCCAGGCCGGTGAATTCGGCGATCTCGCCGGGCCCATGGGCGGATCCGCCCAGTTCGGCGAAGGCCGTCTGGACGAGGAAGACCCGTTCGGCATGGCTGGATCCCGACGTCCGGGAGCTCGCGGACGACGCGCCCTTGGCCGTGTGGCGCGCGCTCTTGGGGCGGCCCGCGCCATCGGACACGGCGGCGGTGCCCGAAGCGGAGGCGGGCGCGGCGGCCGAGGCCGCCGGTTGGGACGCTGTGGTGCTGTTGCCCATCGTGTGTTCTCTCCCCTGACAGTGTTCCGCGCCCGAAGACGCACGGCATTTCCCCTACGAGCGGGCACCCCCGTCTCCCGCGGCTCGGACCGCACTTCCCGGCGGACGGCCCCGGGGTGCGCTCCCGGAGCCGTTGTGCCCGCCCGGTGCCCCGGACTACCGGGTTCAGCGGGTGACGTCGAGGGCCAGCTTCCCGGTCCGGGTGCGGGCGGCGAGGTCGTGGTGCACCCGCGCCGCCTCGCCGAGCGGGTGGACGCCGCCGATCAGCGGCTTGAGCGAACCGTCGGCGACCGCGCCGAACAGCGCCTGCATGGACGTCGGCAGCGCCGTGCGGTCCGCGTAGAGCTGCGGAAGCCAGAAGCCGGAGAGGGTGATGGACCGCGCCATCAGGTCACGCGTCGGCACGCTCGTCTGGCCGCCGCCGGCGAACCCGTAGACGGCCAGCCGGCCGCGCGGTGCCACGGCGGCGAGGATCTGCTCGAAGGTGACGCCGCCGGTCATCTCCAGTGCGGCCTCGACCGGGCCGCCGGCCGCCTCCAGGATGCGCTCCGTCAGATCCTCGGCGTTCGAGTCGACGACCGCGTGAGCGCCCAACTCCTGGGCCAGCTTGCGCTTCTCCGGGGAGCCCGCGAGGGCGACGACCCGGGCTCCGGCGTGTGCGGCGAGCTGGACGGCCAGCGAGCCGACACCGCCCGCCGCGGCCGGTACGACGACGGTCTCGCCCGCGGTGATCCGCAGCGAGGTGAACAGCAGATGCCAGGCGCTGTTGCCCTGCAGCGCCAGCGCGACGGCCTGTTCGTCGCTGACCGCGTCGGGTACGTCCCAGGTGACGCGGCGGTGCAGCAGGGCCCGCTCCGCGTATCCGCCGCCGCGGCACAGGCCGACGACGCGCCGCGTGCCGTCCACGGTCCCCACGACCTCGTTGCCTGGTGTGTACGGCAGCTCCACGGGCTTCAGATAGGTGTTCTCCCGTACGTGCACGTCCGCATAATTGACGCCCGCCAGAGCCACCTCGACCAGCGAGTGGCCGGCGCGGGGCGCGGGCTCGGGCGCGTCCTCGAGCCGCAGCACGTCCGGGCCGCCGAATTCTCGCATCACAATCGCGCGCACGACTCTCCCTCAAGTTCTCCGGTGCGGTGCCCGCACAGGGTAGGCACGGCGCCGACCGGAGCGTCGGAGTCCGATCATTTCGCGCCAACCCTCCGGGGGTTCGCCTGCCGCAACCCTCCCTCCCACGTGGATTTCCCGTGCGTTTTCTCGCGACGCGAGAAACGAGCGCGGCGCTTTCCACCCATTACGCCGTTTTGCTTCAGATCTACCCATCGGTATCTCTGAGGTGGCTCTCACGCGTCCCTTGCCTAAACCTGGCTACCGGATGTGATCGCCGCCGCCTACGATCCGAATTGTGTCCGCCGTTGACCAGATGTGACGGCTGCGTCCCCAGGGGCAGAGCGTGCTGCGCGAGGCAGTCGTGCTCGCCCGCCCCACCCGGTGACACGGGCGGGTGGCGGAGGGACGTGGCCGCGCAGGGGCAACCCGGGCACGGCCTGAGGGGGAATCATGATGGGGAAATCGGGGGGCGGGGGGGGGGGGGCCGCGCCCCGCCGCCCCGGGCCCCCCAAGGCGGCACCCCAAAGCCCGCGGAAAGCGGGGCACCCGGGGGCGGCCGCCCCCGCACCGCCCCGGCCC
>NZ_JBHYJC010000059.1:0-34471 GCF_042749045.1 Streptomyces sp. NPDC059008
CTGCCGGAGCGGGGCCCGCCGCCCCACAGGTGAACTACGCGCCCAGGGCGCCTACTTCACCGGCGCCATCTCGTCGACGATGCCCGGGTGGTCGTCGATCCACTTCTCGACGCCCTTGTCCTCGTTGCCCTTGCCGGCGTCCTGGATCGCCTTCTCCAGGCTGCCGAGCTCGTCGGCGCTCATCTTCCAGTTCTTCAGCCAGCCGTGGAACTCCGGGAACTTCTCGGGGAAGCTCTTGTTGCCGACGGTCTTGATCTGGTTGTTGGCGCCCCAGGTGCCCTTGGGGTCGGCGAGCTTGGTGAGCTTGTACTTGCTGTACGCCCAGTGCGGCGACCACAGCACGACCGCGACCGGCTCCTTCTTCTGGTAGGCCCGGTCCAGCTCGGCGAGCATCGCGCTGGTACCGGCCGAGGTGACCTCGAAGTCCTCCAGGCCGTAGGCCGGCGCGACGGTGTCCTTGAGCCGCTTCATCTCGCCGGTACCGGGCTCGATTCCGATGATCTTGCCCTTGAACTCGTCCTTGTGGGCGCGCAGGTCGTCGAGGGTCTTGACGCCCTTGACGTAGGACGGCACCGCGATCTCCAGCGAGGTCTTGTCGTACCACGGTCCGACGTCGACGAGATCCTTCTTGTACTTGTCCCAGTACTGCTTCTGCGCGACCGGCAGCCAGGCGTCGGTCTCCACGTCGATCTGCCCCGTGGAGAGCCCGGTCCACATCGGCCCGATGTCGAGGTTGCGGATGTTCGGCCGGTAGCCGCGCTTCTCCAGGACGTTCTTCCACAGGTAGGTGGTGGCGATGCCCTCGTCCCAGGCGGGGTAGCCGATGTTCGGCGCCCCGCCCGCGTCCCTGCCCTTGGCGTAGGTGGCCTTGCCGCCCGGCGCGACCTTGTCGACCAGGCCGGGGTTCTTCTTCAGCCAGGTACGGACGCCGTCCTGCTCATGCCCCTCGCCGGCGCTCTTGATGTCGTTCTCGAGGCTGGTGAGCTGCTTCTCGTCCAGGTGGAAGTTCTTCATCCACCGGGCGACCTCGGGCTCGTCCTTCGCGAAGCCCTTGCGGCCCAGCAGGTGCAGGCTGTCACCGGAGCCGAACGACCCCTTGGGGTCCTTGAGCTTGGTGAGCGGGTACTTGTCGTAGGCCCAGTGCGGCGACCACAGCGTGACCGCGATCGGCTTCTTCTGGTGGACGGCACGGTCCAGCTCGCTGAGCATGGAGGCGGTGCTGGACTCCTGGACGCGGTACTCGCCGCCCAGGCCGTAGTCCTTGAGGACCTTGTCCTTGAGGATCTTCATCTCGCCGGCGCCCGGCTCGATGCCGGTGATCTTTCCGCCGAACTCGCCGCCCCTGCCCTTGAGGTCGTCGAGGGTCTTGACGCCCTTGACGTAGGACGGCACCGCGATCTCCAGCGACGTCTTGTCGTACCAGGCGCCGAGGTCCTCCAGCTGGTCCGCGTACTTCTTCCAGTACGAGGCGTGCGTGGTCGGCAGCCAGGCGTTGGTCTGGACGTCGACGTCACCGCGGGCCTGCCCGGCGAACAGCGGACCGGCCTCCAGGGCCTGCACCTTGGGCTTGTACCCGCGCTGCTCCAGGATCTCCTTCCACAGGTACGTGGTGGCCTTGCCCTCGTCCCAGTTGACGTAGCCGAGGCTGATCGGACGGCCGTTGCCGCCGCCCTGGCCGTTGTCCTTGCCGAACACGCCCATCCCGCCGGCGAGCAGCGCGAGCACGACCACACCGACCATCGCCACGGACGTGGCGGGCCGCCAGTGCAGGAACTTCATCCCGCCGAGCGCCGCCTGCGCCTTGGCCAGCGCCCGCCGGCCGAGCGGGGAGACCCGCTGGTTGAGCGCGCCGGTCATCCGGTCCAGGTACATGGCGAGGATGACGACCGCGAGGCCGGCCTCGGCACCCAGGGCCACGTTGACCGAGCTGATCGCGTTGTAGACGGACGAGCCCAGTCCGCCGCCGCCGACCATGCCGGCGATGACGACCATGGACAGCGCCAGCATGATGACCTGGTTGATGCCGGCCATGATCGTGGGCAGCGCCAGCGGCAGCTGGACGCGCAGGAGCGTGCGCCGCGGGTGGGTGCCGAACGCCTCGGCGGCCTCGACCAGTTCCTGGTCGACCTGCCGGATGCCGAGCTCGGTCATCCGGACCGCGGGCGGCATGGAGAAGACGATGGTGGCGACGATGCCGGGGACCACACCGAGGCCGAAGAAGAGGATGCCGGGGATGAGGTAGACCATCGCCGGCATGGTCTGCATCAGGTCCAGGACCGGGCGCAGCGCACCGCCGACGACCCGGCTGCGGGCCGCCCAGATGCCGAGCGGCACGGCGACCACGACGGTGATCAGGCAGGCCACCAGGACCAGCGAGAGCGACTCGATGGTCGGGCCCCACTGCTCGATCGAGTCGATCAGCGCGAACCCGAGGAAGGTGAGCAGGGCGGCCGGCAGACCGCGCAGCCACCAGGCGAGCACCGCGAGGATGCCGGCCAGCAGCAGCGGTTCGGGCCCGGCGAGGACCGCGTGGATCCCGTCGTAGAGGCCGTTGAGGACCTTCGTGATCAGGGTGAAGAGCCAGTCGAGGTGGTCGCGCAGCCAGTTGACGGCGCCCTCGGCCCAGCTGCCTATCTGGATCCTAGGCACCGGCGATCACCTTGCCCTTGGACTCGCCGACCTCGGCCTCCGCCGCGGGCCGGGCCGGGGCGGCGGCCGGGGCCGCGTCCCGGGCCTCGCCGGACTCGCCGAGCACGGCCAGCAGCCGCTCCGCCGGCACGGCACCGACCAGCGCACCCTCGTCGTCGGTCACGGCGACCGGAACGGTGCTGGTGGCACAGGGGGCGAACAGTTCGGCCAGCGGGGTGTCGACGCCGACGGTCGCGGGCGCGGCGGCCCGGAACTCCGCCTCGGTGGCGAGCTCGCGCCCGTCCGGCGCCGTGGTGCCCAGCACCGTGCCGGTCTCGGTCATGATCGCGCCGGCGGTCAGCACCCGGCTGCGGTCCACGTCCTGGATGAAGGACGCGACATAGTCGTTGGCGGGCCGGACGAGGATGTCCTCGGCACTGCCGATCTGGACGATCCGCCCGTCCCGCATCACCGCGATCCGGTCGCCGAGGCGCATCGCCTCGTTGAGGTCGTGGGTGATGAAGACGATGGTCTTCTTCAGGGTCTTCTGCAGCTCCAGCAGCTGGTCCTGCATATCGCGGCGGATCAGCGGGTCGAGCGCGCTGAAGGACTCGTCCATCAGCAGCAGGTCGGCGTCGGTGGCCAGCGCCCGGGCCAGGCCCACGCGCTGCTGCATACCGCCGGACAGCTCGTCGGGCCAGGACTTCTCCCAGCCCTCCAGCCCGGTCAGGGCCAGCGCCTCGGTGGCGCGCCGCTCGCGCTCGGCGCGCGGCACGCCCTGCACCTCCAGCCCGTAGGCGGCGTTCTCCAGCACACTGCGGTGCGGGAAGAGCGCGAAGTGCTGGAAGACCATGGAGATCTTCTCCGAGCGGACCTTGCGCAGTTCCCGGTCGCTGAGCGAGGTGAGGTCCTGGCCGTCGAAGCGGACGGTTCCTGCGGTCGGCTCCAGCAGCCCGTTGAGCATGCGCAGCAGCGTGGACTTGCCGGATCCGGACAGACCCATGACGACGAAGATCTGGCCCTCGTCCACCTCGATCGAGGCGTCGATCACGGCGGCGGTGGTGCCTTCGGCCCGCAGCTCGTCCCGGCTCGCGCCGGCTTCGAGGGAGCGGACCGCGTCCTCGGGTCGTCTGCCGAACACCTTGTACAGGTGCTCGGCTTGCAGCCTGGACACATAAACCTCTCTTGTCGCACGAAAAACGACCTGCCACCCCCGCAGGCAGGTCGTGGTGCGGGACGGGTTCGGCCCGTCTTTACCGGTGAAAGGTTTGGATCTCCACCGGGTCCGCTCCGGCTGCGCGCCTGCCCGCCCTTATGCGGCTCAAACACGACGGTGTTTTAGATCACAACGATGCGACGTATGGGGCATACGGCATCATGCGAGGTGTGACTCGACGCCTGATGCTCCTCGACACCGCCTCTCTCTACTTCCGCGCCTATTTCGGGGTACCGGAATCGGTCAAGGCGCCGGACGGTACGCCGGTGAACGCGGTACGCGGCCTGCTGGACTTCATCGCCCGGCTCGTCCAGGACCACCACCCCGACGACCTGGTCGCCTGCATGGACTTCGACTGGCGCCCCCAGTGGCGGGTCGACCTGATCCCCACCTACAAGGCGCACCGGGTCGCCGAAGAGGCCCCGGCCGGGTCCGCGGAGCCCGACGAGGAGGAGATCCCCGACACCCTCTCGCCGCAGGTCCCGGTCATCGAGGACGTCCTGGACGCGCTCGGCATCGCCCGTATCGGTGCGGCCGGCTACGAGGCCGACGACGTCATCGGCACCCTGACCGCGCGGGCGAAGGGCCCGGTGGACATCGTCACCGGCGACCGCGACCTCTTCCAGCTCGTCGACGACCGGCGCCGGATCCGCGTGCTGTACCCGCTCAAGGGCGTCGGCACGCTCCAGATCACCGACGAGGCGCTGCTGCGCGAGAAGTACGGCGTGGACGGCCCCGGCTACGCCGATCTGGCACTGCTGCGCGGCGACCCCAGCGACGGCCTGCCCGGCGTGCCGGGAATCGGCGAGAAGACCGCCGCCAAGCTGCTGGCCGCCTACGGCGACCTCGCGGGCATCATGGCCGCCGCCGAGGACCCCGCCTCGAAGATCACCCCCGCCCAGCGCAAGCGCCTGCTGGAGGCGCGCCCGTACGTCGCCGTCGCCCCGAAGGTCGTCAAGGTGGCCGGCGACGTCGCCGTCCCCGACGTCGATCACACCCTGCCCACCGAGCCGGCCGACCCCGAGTGGCTGGAAGCGCTCGCCACACGGTGGGGTCTGGGCGGCGCCCTGCACCGATTGCTCGTCACCCTCCACCGATGACCTGTTAGGTTAGGTATACCTAACAAATATCGGATCAGGGGAGACCGCCGTGGCAGCAGAGCGTCCGTCCCGCAAGAAGCCCGCCGTGCACCGCGCCCGGGTACAGCGCACCGAGCGGCTCACCCCGCACATGGTCCGCGTGGTGCTGGGCGGTGAGGGGCTGGCGGAGTTCGCCGCGGGCGAGTACTCCGACCACTACGTCAAGCTGGTCTTCCCGCTGCCCGGCGTGGAGTACCCCGAGCCGTTCGACATCGCGCAGATCCGCGCCGAGTTCCCGCGCGACCGCTGGCCCCGGACCCGTACGTACACCGTGCGCGCCTGGGACGGCGACGCCCGCGAGCTGACCGTGGACTTCGTGGTGCACGGCGACGAGGGCCTGGCCGGTCCCTGGGCCGCCGCCGCGAAGCCCGGCGAGGAGATCTTCCTGCTCGGCCCCGGCGGCGCCTACGTCCCCGAGCCCGGCGCCGACTGGCACCTCCTCGCCGGCGACGAGAGCGCGCTGCCCGCCATCGCGGCCTCCCTGGCCCGTATGCCCGCGGGCGTACCGGTGCACGCGTTCATCGAGGTCGCCGACCCGGAGGAGCAGCAGGACCTCGCCGCCCCGGCCGGCGCCGAGATCACCTGGCTCCACCGCGGCGGCGCCCCCGTCGGCCGCGAACTCGTCGCCGCCGTACGGGCCCTCGACTTCCCGGCCGGCCGGGTCCAGGCCTTCGTCCACGGCGAGGCCGGTTTCGTCAAGGAACTCCGCCGCCTGCTGCGCGTCGAACGCGGCGTCCCCCGCGAGGCCCTCTCCATCTCCGGCTACTGGCGCGCCGGCCACGACGAGGACGGCTGGCAGGCCTCCAAGAGCGACTGGAACCAGCAGGTGGAGGCCGAACAGGAGTCGCCCGCGGCGGCCTGACCCGGCGTCACCGCGCCCCCGCCGTCGCCCGGCTACTCCACGGAGAGGTCCTCATAGGTGAGGGTCACCGTCTCCGTGGCGGGCCCGGAGCCGGTCGCGTCCAGCTCCGGGCCCGTCCAGGAGGACGCCCAGGCGTTGGCGAGGTGGATCCGCCGGACCGGCTGCCGGTCGACGTCGCGCACGGTGATGGTGACGTTCTGCCGTGCGCCGTCGCGGTCGCCGTCCAGGCCGGCCTTGATCCAGTCGGTGAACACCGTGCTCTTGTCCATGCCGCGGGTGACGGTGACCTCGCCGGACCGGCGAGCGCCCGGCTGCTCGCGCACGAGCGGTTCGCCGGTGGACGACACCTGCCGGATCTCGATCGCGTCCTGGCCCAGGGTCAGTCCGGAGACGTCCTGGAGGGTCTCCACCTGGAACGCGCCGAGTTCGATCGTGAAGGTGTGGCTGCCGAGAGCATCGCCGGTCAACATGGGCACGTCCTCCTGCTGTTCGCGCGTGGGCGGCCGGGGACGCCCCCCGCCGCCTGACCACCCCTCACAACGACCGACGGCGGCCCAGGTGGCGCACCTCAGCCCTGGCCCGGCCCGCCCGATCCCTCCCCCTGCTCGTACCTGCGCGCCGACGCCTCCACATGCGCCAGCCGCCGCATCGCCATGAGGACCGCGTCCCCCAGTACGGTCCCCACCACGACGCTCTCCACCAGGCCGTCGACCTCCGCGTTGCGGCCCACCCACTCGAGATCGGCGGCGGCCACCCGTTCGCAGGCGTCGGCGTAGTCGTCGACGATCTCCTCGAACTCGCCGTGCCCGATGCCCCGGAAGGTGGCGAGCGCGACGGCCAGCGCCTCGACCGCCGGATTCTCCGGCTCGACCCGCCAGCCGCGCCGGCGGATCAGCTCCGCGACCTTGCCCCGCGCCTCCTCCATGCCGTCCGGGGTGGCGGTCGGCGGCGGAGTGATCGCCAGCTGCGCGGCGCCGAGCACCTTGTGCACCGACTCGCCGGGTGAGTCGACGGCGGCCAGCACCTCGCGGACGGCCGAGACCGAGAGCCCGCCGACGTCCATCAGCCCGCGGATCAGCCGCAGCCTGCGGACGTGGCTCTCGTCGTAACTGGCCTGGTTGGGGCTGGTCAGCCGGCCCGCGGGCAGCAGCCCCTCCCGGACGTAGTACTTGATCGTCGGGACCGCGACGCCGGTCGCGCGACTCAACTCCCCGATGCGCATATCGCCCTTTCCCGCGCCCGGCCACCGCCCGGCGCTCCTTGCCTCCCGGGGCGCCCCGCCCGCTCCCGGCCTTGCCAATCCGGCCCCCATCATAGATAGTCCAGCTATCAGATAGCGGTAAGCGCCACTATCCATTCTTCGGTTCAGGGGGACCCGTATGTCCAGATATCGTTCGCTGCTCGCCTTCTCCTGGGTGATGGCCGCGCTCGCGGTCGTCGCGGCGGTCGGCCTGATCGTCGACGACCGGGTCCTGGTCGGGGCGCCGATCTGGTTCAAGCCGCTGAAGTTCGCGGTGTCGTTCGTGGCCTACGGGCTGACGCTGGCCTGGATGCTGTCCCGGCGCCCGGTCCGAAGCCGGGCCGCCCAATGGGCCGCACACACCGTCGTGGTCGCCGGGACCGTCGAGATGGCGGTCATCACCGGACAGGCGATCCGCGGCCGGCGCAGCCACTTCAACATCGAAACCCCCCTGGACCAGAGCCTGTTCGTGGTCATGGGCCTCACCATCGTGGTCCTGTGGACGGCCACCCTCGTCATCGCGCTGCTGCTCTTCCGGGCCCGCCTCGACGACCGGGCCGCGGCCTGGGCGATCCGGCTCGGCCTGCTGATCGCACTGGCCGGGTTGGCGCTCGGCGGGCTGATGCTGGCGCCCACACCGCAGCAACAGGCCGCGGGCCAGCTGGCCACCGTCGTCGGCGCACACAGCGTCGGCGTCCCCGACGGCGGCCCGGCCATGCCGCTCACCGGCTGGAACACCACCGGCGGCGATCTGCGCATCCCGCACTTCGTCGGCATGCACGCCCTCCAGGCGCTGCCCCTGTTCCTGTACGGGATCGAGGCACTGGCCGGCCGGTTCGCCCGGCTGCGGCACGAGCGGGTGCGGCTGCGGCTGGTGCTGGTCGCGGCCGCTTTCCTCACCGCACTGCTGGCGCTGGTGACCTGGCAGGCGCTGCGCGGCCAGGCGCTGATCCATCCGGACGCGATGACGCTGGGCGCGCTGGGCGCCCTCGGGGCGGCCACCGCGATCGGGGCGTACGCGGCGCTGCGGCGGCCCGCGGACGCCCACACCCCAGACGACCGCAGCAATGAATCCGCCACCCCCGCACCGGAGTTGACCGCATGAACGACCGCACCCTCTTCGATCTGGCCTTCCTGCTCGCGGCACCGTTCTGGGCGCTGCTGGTCCTGGCCCCCGGATGGCGCTGGACCGACAAGATCGCCGCCTCGCCGCTGCCGATGGTGCCGGTCCTCGCGGTCTATCTCGCCCTGGCCGTCCCGGTCTTCCCGCAGCTGTGGGCCGCCGTCAGCCACCCCGGCCTCGCGGTGTTCCAGGATCTGCTGCGGCTGGGCGGCGGCGCCGGTGCGATCTGGGCACAGGTGATCGCCTGGGATCTGTTCCTGGGGCAGTGGATGTACCGCGAGGCCCGCGCGCTGGGGATCTCTCCGCTGGTGATGGGGCCGCTGCTGGTGCTGACCGTGCTGCTCTCCCCCATCGGCGTACTGCTGTTCATCGGCCTGCGCGCGGCCGTCCGCCGCCGAAGGCCCCGCGGTGTCGCGGAGCGGCAGCCCGCGGGGCACCGGCAACTCTCCACTCCTTGACCAGGAGGAGCGCTCGACGCGGGCCCGGCAGCGGCCGGCGACCTCCGCCGTCGACGGCGAGATCGGGTTCGCCTCCGCCGCCGACCGGGCCGCGTTCGCCGAGGAGCCGGGCGCCACCGTCAACCGGCCGGGGGCGTGTCCGGGGACCTCAGTCGTGGTGGAAGACCTCCCTCATCGGCGTCCACCACTCCCCCGGCACCACACCGCCGGTCTGCTCCTGGCAGGGATCGGTCAGCCGCCACCACCGCTGTGTCACGGGGTCGGCGGCCATCTTGGCCATGTCCGCCTCGTAGTCCTCGCCGGTGTACTCGAAGTACGCGAACAGCAGCTCGCCCTCAAGGAAGATCGAGTAGTTGCCCAGATGGCAGGCGGTGATCGTCGCCAGCACCTCCGGCCAGACCTCCGCATGCAGCCGGAGATACTCCTCGCGGTGCTCCGGCCGCAGCCTGATGAGCTTTCCGAAGCGCCGTACCGGGGCCTCGTTCGCACCGCCCGGGGCCTGGTCCCCACCGCTCGTCGCCGTCATGGGCGCATCCTGCCCCAACCGCCGTGCCCACGGCACCCGTTGACCGGCCGATTCCTCGCTCCCCGGACTCGGGCAGCCGCTCCGGCACTTGGATGACGGCACATCCCTCCACCTGTTCCACTGACCCCGTGCGTCCCCCGCAGCGGCTGGTCACTCGCGACCACATCGACTTCGGCCGGGTGTGGTCGGCCTCCTGTTGCCACTGACTTCTCCGTAGGGCGGTGCGTCCGCCCGCCCTTCCCCGTACGGCGACCTCCCTACGCCCCGTGCATCCGCGCCGCATGCACGGTCGTACCTCCCCGGCTGCGCCTACGCCGGGGACCGGGTGCTGTTCGCCTACGGTTCCGGCTCCCCGACCTCACCCCGGCCGCCGCCCTCGTCGCCGCCCGCACCGAGACCCAGCACCTACCGCTTCCAGGACGTCGTCAGCGACACCTCAGGTGTCGTTCGGAGGTTCTGCGGCAGCGGCGTACGCGACGGGCGGCGCGGAGGCGGACATCCGCCGGCACCCGCTGACGAACCCGCAGAACGCCGGGTCGCAGCGGCTGCTCGCGGCCGACGGGCCGGTCGCCCCTCCGCTGAACGCGGCGGCGCCGCACCCCCGACGTACGGGGACGCGGCGCCGTCGCGGTGCCGGGTCCGGGCCCTGCCGGTCAGCCCACGGACGAGTACGCCACCACGCCGCGCAGCACACCGTCCATCGCCCGGCGGGCCGTGCGCGCCACCGAGCCCTCGGGCGGGGCGGCCGCCGCTATCTGGCCGAGGATGTCGACCAGTTGCTTGCACCAGCGGACGAAGTCACCGGCCGGCATCTCGGCCTCGCGGAGGACCTCGTCGAGGCCGAAGCCGGAGGCCCAGCGGTACGCCGCCCAGGCGAAGCCGAGGTCCGGCTCGCGCTGGCCGACGCCCTCCGCCTGGCTGATCTTGTGGTCCTCCTCCAGGGCATCCAGCCGGCCCCAGATGCGGACCATCTCCCCCAGGGCGTCCCGGGCCTTGCCGGACGGCAGCTTGGGCGCCGCCGCGTCGTCCGCCTGCCGCGCCTCGTACACCAGCGCCGAGGCGCAGGCCGCCAGCTCCGCCGGGCCGAGTCCCTCCCAGACGCCCTCGCGCAGGCACTCGCTCGCCAGCAGATCCAACTCGCCGTAGAGCCGGGCCAGCCGTCGTCCCTCGTCGGTGACCGTGTCGCCTTCGAGGTAGTCCAGCCCGGTCAGCAGCGCGCAGATCCGGTCGAAGGTACGGGCGATGGTGTTCGTCCGGCCCTCGATCCGGCGCTCCAACTGGCGGGTGTCGCGCAGCAGCCGGTGGTAGCGCTCCGCCCAGCGGGCGTGGTCCTCGCGCTCGTCGCAGCCATGGCAGGGGTGCGCGCGCAGCTCCGTGCGGAGCCGGGCGATCTCGCGGTCGTCGGCCGCCTCCGAACGGGGCCTGCGATGCCGCGACGGCACCATATGGCCCGCCTTCGTCCGCAGCGCGGACGCCAGATCGCGGCGCGACTGCGGGCTGCGGGCGTTGAACGACTTGGGGATCCGCATCCGGTCCAGCGCCGCGACCGGCACCGGGAAGTCGATCGAGGCCAGCCGCTTGACCTGCCGCTCGGCGGTCAGCACCAGCGGCCGGGGGCCGTCCTGCGCGTCGAAGCCGCGGTGGCCGTTCGTCCGCCCCGAGGGCATGCCGGGGTCCAGGACCAGCGCCAGGCCCGCGTATTTTCCGGTGGGCACATGGATGACATCGCCGGGCTTGAGCTTCTCCAGGGCGGCCGCGGCGGCCACCCGCCGCTGTGCCGCGCCCTGCTTGGCCAGCTCCGTCTCCCGGTCCTTCAGCTCCCGCCGCAGCCGGGAGTACTCCTCGAAGTCGCCGAGATGGCAGGTCATCGAGCCGCGGTAGCCCGCCAGCCCCTCCTCGTTCTTCTGCACCTGGCGCGATATCCCGACCACCGACTTGTCGGCCTGGAACTGCGCGAAGGACATCTCCAGCAGCTCCCGCGAGCGGTGCCGGCCGAACTGGGAGACGAGGTTGACCGCCATGTTGTACGACGGCTTGAAGGAGGAACGCAGCGGATACGTACGCGTCCCGGCGAGGCCGGCCAGCGCACCGGGGTTCATCCCCCGCTGCCACAGCACCACCGCATGGCCCTCGACGTCGATGCCGCGGCGCCCGGCCCGGCCCGTCAGCTGGGTGTACTCGCCGGGGGTGATGTCGGCGTGCTGCTCGCCGTTCCACTTCACGAGCTTTTCCAACACCACCGACCGCGCCGGCATGTTGATGCCCAGGGCCAGCGTCTCGGTCGCGAAGACGGCCTTGACCAGGCCCTTGACGAACAGCTCCTCGACGACCTCCTTGAAGGTCGGCAGCATGCCGGCGTGGTGCGCCGCGATGCCCCGCTCCAGGCCCTCCAACCACTCGTAGTAGCCCAGCACATGGAGATCGGTGTCCGGGATTCCGGCCGTCCGCGCCTCCACTATGCGGCGGACCTGCTCACGGCCCTCCTGGTCGTTGAGCCGCAGACCCGAATAGAGACACTGCTGGACGGCGGCCTCACAGCCGGCCCGGCTGAAGATGAAGGTGATCGCGGGCAGCAGGCCCTCGTTGTCCAGGCGGTCGATGACCTCCGGCCGGCTCGGTGTCCAGATCCGGGCGCGCTGGCGCCGCTCCCGCTCGCGGTCCGCCTCGCGCAGATTGCGGCCCCGGCGCTTGTCCCGGCCGAAGGTCGGCCGGCTGTTCTCCATCCGCGCCAGCCGCTCCAGGTCGGGGTTGACCTCGCGGCGGCCACCGCCGCTTCGGCCGTCCCGCTCCTCGAACAGGTCGTAGATCCGCCGGCCGGCCAGGACGTGTTGCCACAGCGGCACCGGTCGGTGCTCGGAGACGATCACGGCGGTGTCGCCACGGACCGTGTCCAGCCAGTCGCCGAACTCCTCGGCGTTGGAGACCGTCGCCGACAGTGACACCAGCGTCACCGACTCGGGGAGATGGATGATCACCTCTTCCCATACGGCGCCGCGGAAGCGGTCGGAGAGGTAGTGCACCTCGTCCATGACCACATAGCCGAGGCCGATCAGCGACTGGGAGCCGGAGTACAGCATGTTCCGCAGGACTTCGGTGGTCATCACGATCACCGGCGCCTCGGAGTTGACGCTGTTGTCGCCGGTCAGCAGACCGACCTTGTCCGCGCCGTAACGCTTGACCAGATCCTGGTACTTCTGGTTGGACAGGGCCTTGATGGGCGTGGTGTAGAAGCATTTGCGGCCCTGCTCCAGGGCCAGATGGACGGCGAATTCGCCGACGATCGTCTTGCCGGACCCGGTGGGGGCCGCGACCAGCACGCCTTTGCCGGCCTCCAGGGCCTGGCATGCCTCGACCTGGAACGGATCCAGATCGAAGTCGTACATCTCTCGGAACGGGGCGAGTGCGGTGGCCTGCTCGGCCGCCCGGAGCTTGGCGGCGGCATAGCGCTCAGCAGGGGACATGTCCTCGGTCATCGTGCTTACGAGACTACCGGCCACCTCTGACAACGACCCGATCTTTATGTGCGGCCTTTACCGAGCGGGGGCGACACCCGGGTCCGCACAGCGTGACGGCCCCGGCTCGTCGAGCACGGGGCCGTCACGGCACGTCATGAACCGTTACGTCACGTCGTCGTATCCGCCGCGGCGCGGCGCGCCGCCCTCGCCCGCGTCCCCGCTCGCCTGCTCGGGGAGCATCCGCCCGGACGACACCGACTCGATCTCGCCGACCCGCTCGGGCGTCAGGTCCAGCGCGGAGGCCTCGTCGTCGCTCAGCCCCGCGTCCGGGTTGGCCAGCTTGCGACGGCGGTCGTTGAGCAGACAGACGCCGGCGGCACCGAAGTACAGCACCACGATCGGGGCGGCCAGCAGACCCATGGTCAGCGGGTCACCGGTCGGCGTGGCCAGCGCCGCGAAGATCGTGATGCCCAGCACCATGAACCGCCACCAGCTCATGATCCGGCGGCCGGTGACCACCCCGCCGAAGTTGAGCAGTACCAGCACCAGCGGCAGTTCGAAGGCGAGGCCGAAGACCAGCACCATGCGCGTGACGATGTCGAAGAACTCATCGGCCGGAAACTGGTTGGCCCAGTCGCTGGGCGTCAGCCCGACCAGCGCGCCCGCGGTGGTCGGCAGCACCGCGTAGGCGAGGTAGGCACCGCCGAGGAACAGCGGCACGCCGGCGCCGACGAAGCTCAGCGCGTACTTCTTCTCGTGCCGGTGCAGCCCCGGGGCGAGGAAGGCCCAGAGCTGGTAGAGCCACACCGGGCTGGCGAGGACCACGCCCGTGGTGAGGGAGAGCTTCAGCATGATCGTGAACGGCGCCAGCAGACCGTTCGCGGTGACCACGACGCACGGATGGTCCCGCGGCGCGGCCGCCGTGGTGCCCTTGGGGCATCCCACCGTGTCGATCACCGGGCCCGTGATGAAGTGAGCGATCCACTCGTACTGCCACATCGCGACGGCGGTGACCACACCCATCGCCAGCACCGACTTCAGCAGCCTGTTACGCAGCTCACGCAGGTGCGCCGCGAGCGGCATCCGCCCCTCGGGGTCCTTCTCCTGCTTGCGGGCAGACTTGAGCAACCCACTTCCTCGTCTCGTGCATCAGCCGTGACCGACCCCGGGCCGGTGAGACTGGATCGGTTCGGTCAGCTCTGCTTGGTGGTGTTCGGCTCGGCCACGGGGCGCGAGCTGCTCACATCACCAGGAGCCGCCTGGATCGTACGAGGGGCCGGCTGGGCGGCCTCGGAGGAGGCCTCGGACGTCGTACCGGTGGTGGCACCGCCCTCCGACTCGCCGTCCTTCTTCATCGCCTTGGCCTCGCTCTTGAGGATGCGAGCGGACTTGCCGAGCGAACGCGCCATGTCCGGCAGCTTCTTCGCGCCGAACAGCAGCACAATGACAACGAGGATCAGAATGATCTCGGGGGCCCTCAGGTTGCTGAGCATGTGCGACTACCTTCTCGCCGGGGCGGCGTCTGCTGGTTGCCTGCCGATGGGTCGGACTGGCGTGCTGGTGCTGCATCGATCGTAACGTTCGGTGGTGAACGCCGGGCAATCCCCTTGCATACTCCCGATTGCCCCGACCGCCGCGCTGTCTGAACCGCGGGCCAGCCTACCTCTCCACCCCCGCGCCGCAGCAGAGCGCCGACGCCCGCGGCGACGTCCCGGCCCCGGCGGTCAGTCCCGGCCGGCCTCGTACATCCGGGAGGCGAGCGGGGTGGCGGCGCGCTCCAGATCCTGGGCGGCCCGCTGGATCCGCTCCGACGTCGCGCCAACCTGGCGGGCCAGCCGCCGTACCTCGACGAAGACGCGGACGGCGAGGACGCCGAGCACGGCGATCCCGGCGAAGCCGAGGGCGACAGCGATCATGGGCCAGAGCATGGAGCGAGCCTATCGGTCAGCCGATGTGCAGCCGCAGCGTGCGCACCCCGCCGCCGGTGAGCAGCTCCACGATCCGCTCGCCGGCCGGTTTGCGCACCGCCCGTCCGCAGTCGGGGCAGGTGAAGGAGTAGAAGGTGGTGCGGCTGCTGGCGCCGATCGCCAGCCGGAAGGCGTCCGAGGCCAGCTCGAAGCGGCCCCGGCAGTCCGGGCAGGCCGCCTTGAAGAGCACCGGAGCGGTTGCGCCCGCCATCATGGTCGTCATCCTTCGCTGCCTCCTCCTTCTCCCTGCCGTGCACGCCGTCCGCGGTGAGCCGGGCGCCCCGGGCGATCCCGGCGCGCCGCGCGCTCACTCGCCGTACGCCGCGAGCGCCTGGTCCGCCGCGCGCCGCGCGCTGTCCGCGAGCGCCTGCGGCGCCACGATCCGGCCGTCCCTGCCCAGCCGCAGCGCCAGCCGCCGCAGCGAGGCCGGGTCGGGGGTGCGCAGGGTGATGCGCAGCCCGCCGTCGGGGAGCTCCTCGGCGCTGTCGTGCGGGTAGTACTCGGCGACCCAGCGGCCGCCGGGGCCGACCTCGATGGACACCTCGGGGTCCTCGGCGGCCGGCTGCACCAGGCCCTCCGAGAGGTCGCGCAGTTCGACCGGCGGCGGATCGGCGGGCGCGTCGAGCAGCTTGATCTCGGCGACCCGGTCGAGCCGGAAGGTGCGCCGGGCCTCCGAGAGCCGGCACCAGGCCTCCATGTACGTGTGGCCGACCGCGAAGAGCCGGATCGGGTCCACCTCGCGCTCGGTCAGCTCGTCGCGGGCCGGGGAGTAGTAGCGCAGCCACAGCCGGCGCCGCTCGGCGATGGCGCGGTCGACGTCGGCGAAGACCCCGCCCTCGGACTCGAAGGTCACCGAGAGCCGGGCGCTGGCACCGGCCGCCTCGCCGGCCGCCGCCTCCAGCTTGGCGGTGGCGCGCAGCAGCGCCTGCCGGTCGCCCTCGCGCAGTCCGGGCAGGGTGGCCACCGCGCGGGCCGCGACCAGCAGGGCGGTCGCCTCGTCGGCGGCCAGCCGCAGCGGCTCGGCGACATCGTCGGGGTTGTGCCACCAGATGCGGTCGCCGTCGGTGTCGATGTCCAGCAGGTCGCCGCCGCGGAAGCTCGTCCCGCACATCGGCAGTACGTCGAGGTCGGCGATCAGCTCGTCCTCGGTGATGCCGAAGGCGCGGGCGACGTCGCCGACGCGGGCGCCGGGGCGCTCGCGCAGATACGTCACCAGCGACAGCATCCGGCGGGTCTGGTCGATCGCGTTCGTAGCCATGGAGTCGTTCGTCCTCTCAGCCCTTGGCCACGGCGCGCAGCCGGTCGATGACCTCGGCGCGCAGCTCGGCGGGTTCCAGCACGACCACATCGGGCCCGAACTCCACGAGCCAGGCGTCGAGTCCATGGCCGCTGGGGATCTCCAGCTCGTCCCAGCCGTCACCCAGCTCGCGGACGGTCAGCGCACGGGCCCGCAGCGGATAGCCGTGCTCGGCGCGGAGCTTGATCCTGGCGGTGCCGGTGGCGGTCTCCCCCGCCCAGCTCTCCACGGTCTCGCGGACCGTGACGTGATCGGGCACCGGAGCGGTGAACTTCCCTTGCCGCGAACGGACCTTGCCGGTGATCCGGGAGAGCCTGAAGACCCGCTCGGCCTTGCGGTCGCGGTCCCAGCCGGCGAGGTACCAGTGGCCGCGCCAGCACTCCAGGATCCACGGTTCGACCTGCCGCTGCTCGGGGTGGGCGGCGGTGGACTTGCGGTAGTCGAAGACGACCGGGCGGCGGTCGCGGCAGGCCAGCATCAGCGGCTCGAAGGCGGCCTCGTGGGCGGGGATGCGGGGTTCCAGAGCGCTGTGCGGCTGCCCGGCGTCGTAGTCCTCACCGTCGCCGGCCAGCGGCATCCCGGCCGCGCGCAGCTTCTGCAGCGCGCCGCTGGCGGCGCCGGCCAGCCGGGCCTGCTGCCAGATCTTGGCGGCGAGCCCGAGGGCGGCGGCCTCCTCGGCGTCCAGGGTGATCGGGGGGAGGCGGTTGCTGTCGCGGCGGGCGAGGTAGCCGATGTCGCCCTCGATGCCCTCGACGGTCTCGATGACCAGGCCGAGCTCGCGCAGATCGTCCTTGTCCCGCTCGAACATGCGGTTGAAGGAGTCGTCGCCGCTCGCCTCGATGTAGGCCTCGATGGACGATCTCAGCTCGCGCTTGGTCAGCGGGCGTCGCGTCCCCAGCAGGCACAGCGCCAGGTTCATCAGCCGCTCGGCCTTGGCAATCGCCATCGACGCCCTTTCTCGTTGAACTCCCGATCGTTGACCGTACCGCTCGGGGTGGTCCAGGTAAAAGCCAGCCGGGCAGGCCCCCGCTCCCTTCGTCCGCCCGGAGGGCGGGGCAGACGGTGTCTGGTGCGTGCGATCGCAAGGCGGAGGGGCGTCCACGTAGTAGGTCTACGTGGACGATCCCGACAACGCAGCGAGCGCGCGTGCCAGGCATCGTCTGCCAGAAGGGAGCGGGGGCCTACCCGGCTGGGGCCCGTGCCAGGGGTGGCACGGGCCCTCGGATACCTCACAGGAGCGCGGTCCCGGGTCGGGACCGACGCCGGTCTCAGACGGCGACCAGGTCGCAGACGAAGATCAGCGTCTCGCCCGGGGCGATGCGGCCGCCGCCGGCGCCGCGGTCGCCGTAGGCGAGGTGCGCGGGGATGGTCAGCCGGCGGCGGCCGCCGACCTTCATGCCCTGCACGCCCTGGTCCCAGCCGGCGATGACCTGGCCGGCGCCCAGCTGGAACTCCAGCGGCGTGCCGCGGTTCCAGCTCGCGTCGAACTCCTCGCCCGAGCTGAAGGCGACGCCGACGTAGTGGACCTTGACGAAGTCCCCGGCCTTGGCGACCGCCCCGTCGCCCTCCCACAGGTCCACGATCTCCAGCTCGGTGGGAGCCGGGCCCTCCGGAAAGTCGATCTCGGGCTTGTCGATGTTCACGAATGTGCTCCTACTTACGAATCTTTACGATTGCCGGGTCAGTCTCGCAGATCCCGCCGATGGCGCGATCAGACCGTGCCGACGATGTCGACCGAGAAGACCAGGGTGTTCTTGGCCAGCTCGTGCTGCGGGCTCGCGCCGTAACCCAGCTTCGGCGGGATCACGATCTCCACCCGGTCACCGACGTGCTTGCCCACCAGGGCCTTGTCCCAGCCCTGGACGACCTGCCCGGT
This sequence comes from Streptomyces sp. NPDC059008, assembly GCF_042749045.1. NCBI lineage: Bacteria > Bacillati > Actinomycetota > Actinomycetes > Kitasatosporales > Streptomycetaceae > Streptomyces > Streptomyces sp. NPDC059008. The sequence continues at coordinate 17,788 of NZ_JBHYJC010000059.1, forward strand.
ACCGATCTGGAACGCGGTCGCGCCACCGTGGTCCCAGGACGAGTCGAACTTCTTGCCGTCCTCCCACTTCACCCCGGTGTACTGCGCGATCAGCCCGTCGCCGGCCTTCACCTCGCGGCCCTTGCCCTTGATCAGGACCTGCTCCTTGAGGTCCTTGGGAGCCTTCTCCCCCTTGGGGACGGTGATCGTCGCGGCCTTGCCGTCCGGCGCCTTCACCTCGGGCATCCCGCTCTCCGGCGACTCCTGCTCGCCCTCGGCGTGCGCCTTCTTGTCGACCTTCTGGGCGCCGACCACATCGACGACCCACACCAGGCCGTCCCCCGGCTTGATGCCGGACTGGGGGTTGAGGCCCTCCCCGATCAGCGCCTTGGCGGTGCCCTCGACCTCGAAGCGGCTGCCGACCTTCTGCCCGGCGACCGCGGACAGCACCTTCGGCGGCAGCATCTGCTGGGTCATCTGGTCGGTGACCTCGCTGACGACCTGGGTGCGCGGCGCCCCCTTCTTGCCACCGGGCTGCGGCGTCCAGGTGCTGCCGAGCTTCTGGCCCTTCATCGACTCCGCGGAGAAGTCCAGCCGGACCAGGTCGCCCTTCTTGACGACCGCGCCGTCCCCCTTGATCAGGGTCTTGGTGACGGCCGTGTCGGACGGCTTGGCGCCCTTGGGCACGGTGATCTTGGGCTGCGCCCCCGCCTTGCCCTCGACCTTGACGACGGCTTCGCCGGACGAGCCCTTGCCGTCGTCGGACCCGCAGGCGGCGGTGAACAGCAGGACGGGCACGGTCAGCGCAGCAGCCGCGGCGCGACAGGTGTTCTTCGTGAGGTTCATGTGTCCAACTCGGGGCTCGTGGGGAAGGTGGGCAATGCCAGCCACTCTACGACCTGTCCCCGTGGACCTCCCCCGGGACAACACAGCGATGCGCCGGGAGCTGTCCGCTCCCGGCACACCACCCCTTCCCCGCGGGTCACATCCCGGCGATCAGCTTCTCCACCCGGTCGTCCACCGAACGGAACGGGTCCTTGCACAGGACCGTGCGCTGCGCCTGGTCATTGAGCTTGAGGTGCACCCAGTCGACGGTGAAATCGCGCCGCTGCTCCTGGGCCCGGCGAATGAAGTCACCGCGCAGCCGGGCCCGAGTGGTCTGCGGCGGCACCGACTTGCCCTCGAAGATCTTCAAGTCATTGCAGATCCGCGCCGCTTGGCCCTTCCGCTCCAGGAGGTAGTAAAGCCCCCGGCGACGATGAATGTCGTGGTACGCGAGGTCTATCTGCGCCACGCGCGGATGGGACATGGTGATGTTGTTCTTCGCGCGGTACCGCTCGATGAGATGGTGTTTCATCACCCAGTCGATCTCGGTGGAGATCCGGTCGAGATCCTCGTCCCGGATCGCCTCCAGCGTCCGGCCCCACAGCTCCAGGACCCGCTCGACGAGACCGGTGCGGATTCCGCGGCGTTCGCAGAAATCCACGGCCTTTTCGTAGTACTCCTGCTGGACTTCGAGCGCCGACGCCTCGCGCCCGCTGGCCAGCCGCACCTTGCGCTGGCCGGTGATGTCGTGGCTGACCTCGCGGATGGCCCGGATCGGGTTCTCCAGCGTCAGATCACGCATGACCGTGCCCGCCTCGATCATGCGCAGGACGAGATCCGTGGCGCCCACCTTGAGCATCATCGTCGTCTCGGACATGTTGGAGTCGCCGACGATGACATGCAGCCGGCGGTAGCGCTCGGCGTCCGCGTGCGGCTCGTCCCGGGTGTTGATGATCGGACGGGAGCGGGTGGTCGCCGAGGAGACGCCCTCCCAGATGTGCTCCGCGCGCTGGCTGACGCAGTAGACGGCGCCCCGCGGAGTCTGCAGCACCTTGCCCGCGCCGCACAGCAGCTGACGGGTGACGAGGAACGGAATGAGGATGTCCGCGAGCCGGGAGAACTCACCATGGCGGGCGACGAGGTAATTCTCGTGGCAGCCGTAGGAGTTTCCCGCCGAATCGGTGTTGTTCTTGAAGAGATAGACGTCGCCCGCGATTCCCTCCTCATGCAGGCGGCGCTCGGCGTCGACGAGCAGGCCCTCGAGAATGCGCTCGCCGGCCTTGTCGTGGGTGACCAGCTCGGTCACGTTGTCGCACTCGGGAGTTGCGTATTCCGGGTGCGAACCCACGTCCAAGTACAGGCGGGCGCCGTTCCGCAGGAAGACATTGCTGCTGCGGCCCCATGACACGACACGGCGGAAGAGGTACCGCGCCACTTCGTCAGGCGACAGTCGGCGCTGTCCCCTGAACGTGCACGTGACGCCGTACTCGTTCTCCAGCCCGAAAATGCGGCGGTCCATGACTGAACATTACGCCTGACGGCCTGCTCTGAAACCGGGTTCGACGGCCCCGTTTCGATCATTTTCCGCCGGGGCCGCCTCCGCCGTACGCCGCTCGGGCTCCCCGAGAAATCGCTTCGTCGACAAAAGGACGGCCAACGCGGCAAGACCACCCGCGCCGGCCACCGCGAAACCCGCCGCCGCACCGCCGGCCTCCACCGCCGGGCCGGCCACCGAGGCGCCCACGGCCGAGCCGACCCCGAACGTCGTCACCAGCCACGAAAACGCCTCCGTCACCGTCCCCTTGGGCGCGTGCCGGTCCACCACCACGAACGCACAGGCCAGCGCCGGCGCCAGAAACACCCCGGCCGCCCCCGTCAGCGCCGTCATCCCGACCACACCGGGCACCAGCGCCAGCGGCAGGTACCCCAGCGCCAGCAGCGCGACGAGCAGCCGCAGCCGACCCTCCGGCCGTCCCGGCCACTGCCGCGCTCCGTAGACGATGCCGCCGAGCAGTGCGCCCGCGCCCAGCGCGGAGAGCAGCCAGCTGGAGATCATCCCGCCGCCGTGCTCGTCGGCGTACGCCACCGCCGCGACCGCTATCGACCCCAGCGCCAGCCCCACGAACAAGAACGCCCCGATCAGCACCAGCATCCCGGCCGAGCGCAGGGCCCCCAGCCAGTGCGCCTCCCGTGGTGCGCTGCGCCACCGCCGGGACGGCTCGGAGACCACGACGGAGAGCGCGCCGAGCACCCCGACCGCGTTGATGACCAGGAGCGCGGCCCCCGCCGACCAGACCGCCACGCACAGCGTCACCAGCAACGGCCCCACCGCGAACATGACTTCCTGCGCCACCGCGTCCAGCGCGTACGCGGCGTGCACCTGGTCCGCGCGCCGGAGCACTCCCGGCCACAGCGCCCGCAGACCGCCCTCCAGGGGCGGGGTGAAGACACCGGCGATCACCATGGCGACGTAGGACAGCCACAGCACCTCCAGGCCGACGACCGCCAGCAGCGCCATCCCGAGGGCGGAGAGCACCGCGGCGGGCAGCATCACCCGGGGCTGGCCGTAGACGTCCACGGCCCGCCCGAGCAGCGGCTGGCCGATGGCGGTACACACTCCGTAGACCGCGGAGAGCGCGCCGGCCAGCGCGTAGCCGCCGCCCTCGGCGCGTACGAACAGCACCACCGCCAGCGCGGCGGTGGCGTTCGGCAGCCTGCCGACAAGGGTCCCCGTCAGCAGCCGGACCGCGTAACGGGTCCTGAGCAGCTCCGCATATCCCGCGGCCATCGCCGCTCCTTTCCGTCCGGACCAATCGAACGTACACGTGTTACGTATAACCTGCGCAGTTATACGTACCATGGCGACACCCCGCGGTCCACCCCGCAGCGGCCGAAAGCGAGGAGTGAAACACCCGGTGACCAGCAACGAGGCCACGCCACCTCCCGGTACGACCGCCGGCTCCACGGGAGCGGCCGGCGCCGCGCCCCCCGGTCGCCCGGCCACCAGCCGGGATGTCGCCCGCGCCGCCGGGGTCTCCCAGGCCGCCGTCTCCCTCGTCCTGGGCGACAAGTGGCAGGGCCGGGTCTCCCCCGGCAAGGCCGAGGCGGTCCGCGCCGCCGCCCGTGAACTGGGCTACCGCCCCAACCTCGCCGCCCGCAGCCTGCGCATGGGCCGCACCCGTACGGTGCTCCTCGTCGTGCCCGCCCTGACCACCGAATTCTTCGCCCGGGTCTACACCGGTGCGGCCCGGGTCGCCGCCGACCACGGCTTCGGCGTCGTCCTGTACCCCTCACCCGAGGGCGTGGGCCCCGCGCGCGACCCCTTCGACTCCGCCGCGGCCACCCTCGACGGAGTGCTCGCCTCCTCCATGGCCGCCGAGGCGCTCACCGCCCTGCGCACCGCCGGCCTGCCGCTGGTCATGCTCGACAGCGACCCCGGCGACGACCGGGCCTCGGCCACCGTCAACCTCGATATCGCCGACGGCGTACGGCAGTTGACCGGCCATCTGCTCGCCCTCGGCCACCGCCGCATCACCCACCTCGCGGCCGCGGTGGACTCCTGGACCTTCCGCGTACGCGCCCGCGCCGTCTCCGCGGCCCTCGACGGCGTCCCCGGCGCGCTGCTGCGCCGCGAGCCGGCCGCCCTCGGCGTCGACGCCGGACTGCGCGCCGCGCATGCCGCCCTGACCGGCCCCGGCCCCCGCCCCACGGCCCTGCTCTGCGACGACGACATCATCGCCGCGGGCGCCTGCAAGGCCGTCCGCCGCCTCGGCCTGCGGGTCCCCGAGGACGTCTCCGTCACCGGATTCGACGATCTCGCCCTCGCACTCGCCGTCGAGCCGGAGCTGACGACCGTACGGCTGCCCGCCGAGGAGTTCGGCGAGGCCGGTATGCGGGCCCTGATGGCCGTACTCGACGGCCGCCCGGAACCGGCCCCCACCCTGCCCGTGGAGCTGGTCACCCGCGGCTCCACCGCCCCGGCGGCGGCCGGCGGCGACAACGCCGCGCGCCCCGGCGGGTGAGGACCCACCGGGGCGCGCGATCCGGGCAACCGGCCCGGAAGCGGTACGTCAGAGCAGCGGCTCCCCTTCGGGACCGTCCTTGTCCGTAGCGTCCTTGCCCTTGGCTCCCTTGCCCTTGGCGCCCTTGGTGCCGCTCTCCTCCGGGGCGGCTCCGGACTCGCCGGCCGCCGCGTCGGCGTCCGCCGCCGGCTCCTCGGCACCCGCCTCACCGCCGCCCTCCAGCAGACGGGCCAGCTGACGGCCCAGGATCCGCTTGAACTTGCGCTGCTGGGGCCGCGTACGGTCCAGGGTGGCGACCTCCAGCTGCTCGGCGGTCAGCGTGCGCTCACCGCCGTTGGTGTCGCGCGAGAGCGACTCCACGGCCAGCTTCAGCGCCTCGGACAGCGTCATGCCGTCGCGGTGGCGCTGGTCGAGGTAGCTGCTGATCTGGTCCGCGTTGCCGCCGACCGCCACCGAGCCGTGCTCGTCGACGATCGAGCCGTCGTGCGGCAGCCGGTAGATCTGGTCGTCCTCGGGGGCGCTGCCGACCTCGGCGACGATCAGCTCGACCTCGTAGGGCTTCTCGGCGGCGCTGGAGAAGATCGTGCCGAGCGTCTGGGCGTAGACGTTGGCGAGGCCGCGCGCGGTGACGTCCTCGCGGTCGTAGGTGTAGCCCCGCAGATCGGCGTAGCGCACCCCGCCGATCCGCAGGTTCTCGAACTCGTTGTACTTCCCGACCGCCGCGAAGGCGATCCGGTCATAGATCTCGCTGACCTTGTGCAGGGCCCGGGAGGGATTCTCGGCGACGAAGACCACGCCGTCGGTGTACTGCAGCACCACGACACTGCGGCCGCGCGCGATGCCCTTGCGGGCGTACTCGGCGCGATCGGCCATGGCCTGCTGGGGTGAGACATAGAACGGCGTCGACACCGGCTATCCGTCCCTTCCTGTCAAGAGCTCGTTCAGTGGCGAATGCATAGCGGAACATCCGTCCCGTCAGAGCAGCGCGGCACGCGGGCCGTCGGGCTGGTCGAGGCGGCGCTCGTAGATGGCCCGGGCGATCTCCGCGACCTCGGAATCGGCGAGCTTCTTGAAGCCCTCGTCGGTGATGACCGTGACGATCGGGTAGATCCGCCGGGTCATGTCGGGCCCGCCGGTCGCCGAGTCGTCGTCGGCGGCGTCGTACAGCGCCTGGACGACGGCGGTGGCGGCCTGATCCTCCGTGAAGTCCTCCTGGAAGAGCTTCTTCAGAGCACTGCGCGCGAAGACCGAGCCGGAACCCGTCGCCGCGAATCCCTGCTCCTCCGAGCGCCCGCCGGTCACGTCGTACGAGAAGATCCGGCCCTTCTCGCGGTCGAGGTCGAAGCCGGCGAACAGCGGCACCACGGCCAGGCCCTGCATGGCCATCCCGAGATTGCTGCGAATCATCGTCGACAGACGATTCGCCTTGCCCTCCAAGGAGAGTTGGGCACCCTCGACCTTCTCGAAGTGCTCCAGCTCCAGCTGGAAGAGCTTGACCATCTCGACCGCGAGGCCGGCCGTGCCGGCGATGCCCACCGCGCTGTACTCGTCGGCCGGGAAGACCTTCTCGATGTCCCGCTGCGCGATGACGTTGCCCATCGTGGCCCGCCGGTCACCGGCGAGCACCACGCCGCCGGAGAACGTCGCGGCCACGATCGTCGTGCCGTGCGGCGCTTCGATGGCGCCCTGCACCGGCGGCAACGGGCGGTTGCCCGGCAGCAGCTCGGGCGAGTGCGCCCCGAGAAAGTCCATGAACGACGAGGATCCAGGCGTCAGGAAGGCAGCTGGTAGACGCCCGGTGCTTCGAGTGTTGGCTTCCACACGATTCCTTCCAGATACTCGGCCGCCCGCCTCAAGACGTCCGGCCGATCCTTGAATTGGCCCAAGGCTGCGTTGCAACTGAAGCACAGTACGCCTCGGACCTTACCCGCCTCGTGATCGTGATCCACATGTACGGGGTCGGCATCCAGGCAGATCACGTACATCCGGCGCCGCTGCGTGATGCGGCGCGTCGCGCTCGGCTTCGGTGATGCCGGCAGTGGCGGCCGAACGCCCGGCCACCCACTGCCGGCATCACCCCTGGAGCCCGTCACGCCGATGGCGATCCGCCACCGAACGGAGCGAGTGGCAGCACTCGCTCACGTCCGGTCCGGCGCTTCGCCCCCCTCGTTCACATACGTGATTACTGGCCGCCCTTTTGCACGAAGGAGCGCACGAAGTCCTCGGCGTTCTCCTCGAGCACGTCGTCGATCTCGTCCAGGACGGAGTCCACGTCGTCGCTCAGCTTCTCCTGGCGTTCCTTGAGGTCTTCCGAGGCCTGCGCGTCCTGTGTCTGCTCCTCGACCTCTTCCGTGGAACGCGTGGCCTTGGCCTGTCCGCCGCCGCTGTCCTTGGTCGCCATATCCCTCACCCCGCTCGGTTCGCCCCGCTCGATGTGACCTTCAAGATCCGACCCTACAAGCAGGGTCCGACATCGGCCCTGCACTTGCTGCAACGCCCGGGAGTCACCTCGATGATTCCCGCATCGCGGCGATTTCAGCCGCGGAGCAGCTGCGGATCGCCGCGAAATCTGTCGTGCACCTGCCGTGCATCAGCGGCCGGAAAGCGTCCTCACCAGCTCCTCTGCGGTACGGCAGCGGTCCAGGAGCTCCTTGACGTGCCTGCGGGTCCCGCGCAGCGGCTCCAGCGTGGGAACCCGCTGCAGGGAGTCACGACCGGGCAGATCGAAAATGACCGAATCCCACGAGGCGGCCGCGACGTCGTCCGCGTACTGCTCCAGGCAGCGGCCGCGGAAGTACGCCCTGGTGTCCTCTGGGGGCTTCTGCTGGGCGCGCTGGACGTCGGGCTCGTCCAGGAGCCGCTTCATCTTCCCGCGGGCCGCCAGACGGTTGTACAGGCCCTTCTCGGGGCGCACGTCGGCGTACTGCAGGTCGATGAGGTGGAGCCGGGCCGCGTCCCAGTCCAGGCCGTCCCGGCGGCGGTAGCCCTCCATGAGCTCGCGCTTGGCGACCCAGTCGAGCTCGCCGGACAGGCTCATCGGATCGTTCTCCAGCCGGCCGAGCACGTCCTCCCACCGGGTGAGGACGTCCTTGGTCTGCTCGTCCGCATCCGCTCCGTAGCGGTCCTCGACGTACTTGCGGGCCAGCTCGAAGTACTCCATCTGGAGCTGTACGGCGGTGAGCGTACGACCGCTGCGGAGGGTGATCAGGTGTTGCAGGGTGGGGTCGTGCGAGACCTGGTGGAGGGTGCGCACGGGCTGCTCGACGGCGAGGTCGACGGCGATGAAGCCGTCCTCGATCATGGACAGCACCAGGGCGGTGGTGCCCAGCTTGAGGTAGGTGGAGATCTCGGAGAGGTTCGCGTCGCCGATGATCACGTGGAGCCGCCGGTACTTCTCCGCGTCGGCGTGCGGTTCGTCGCGGGTGTTGATGATGGGCCGCTTGAGGGTCGTCTCCAGGCCGACCTCCACCTCGAAGTAGTCGGCGCGCTGGCTGATCTGGAAGCCGTGCTCGTGGCCGTCCTGGCCGATACCGACCCGGCCGGCGCCGGTGACCACCTGGCGGGAGACGAAGAACGGCGTCAGGTGCCGCACGATGTCCGAGAAGGGGGTGTCCCGCTTCATCAGGTAGTTCTCGTGCGTGCCGTAGGAGGCGCCCTTGTTGTCGGTGTTGTTCTTGTAGAGGTGGATGGGCTGGGCGCCGGGCACCTGGGCGGCCCGCTCGGCGGCCTCGGCCATGATCCGCTCGCCGGCCTTGTCCCACAGGACGGCGTCGCGCGGGTTGGTGACCTCGGGGGCGCTGTATTCGGGGTGTGCGTGGTCGACGTAGAGCCTGGCACCGTTCGTGAGGATGACATTGGCCAGGCCGATGTCCTCGTCGGTGAGCTGGCTGGCGTCGGCGTTCTCGCGTGCGAGGTCGAAGCCGCGGGCGTCCCGCAGCGGGTTCTCCTCCTCGAAATCCCAGCGGGCACGGCGTGCCCGGTGCATCGCGGCCGCGTAGGCGTTGACTACCTGGGATGAGGTGAGCATGGCATTGGCGTTCGGGTGGCCGGGGACGGAGATCCCGTACTCCGTCTCGATTCCCATTACTCGCCGTACGGTCATGCGGCCCTCCTTGCCCGGCGGCGCCCCCGGATGGGGTCGGCGCTCAAGTACCGCTGAGTCTGCGTTCCGTGTGCGTGCCCCACGCCCGCACAGCGTGACGCAGCGGTACCGAAGAGCCTAGAACGCCTTTGCGGCGCTGGGGAGATCATTACAGTCATTGCTCCAGTCCGGTTTTCCCTGGTCCATCGCGCTCTTTATCGGGAGCGTCGGCGATGCTCCCGGAAATGCGTCCGGCTGCGGACGCCCCGTGCAGGACATCCGCAGCCGGAGAGCGGTGTTACAGGTATTGGCCGGTATTCGCCACCGTGTCGATGGAACGGCCGGTGTCGGCGCCCTGCTTTCCGGTGACCAGGGTGCGGATGTATACGATCCGCTCGCCCTTCTTTCCGGAGATCCGGGCCCAGTCGTCCGGGTTGGTGGTGTTGGGCAGGTCCTCGTTCTCCTTGAACTCGTCCACGCATGCCTGGAGGAGGTGGGAGACCCGCAGACCCTTCTGGTTGTGTTCGAGGAAGGCCTTGATGGCCATCTTCTTTGCGCGTCCTACGATGTTTTCGATCATCGCACCGGAGTTGAAGTCCTTGAAATAGAGGACTTCCTTGTCACCGTTGGCGTAGGTGACCTCCAGGAAGCGGTTCTCCTCGGATTCCGCGTACATCTGCTCGACGACGGACTGAATCATTCCGCTGACCGCCGCCTTGCGCGAGTCGCCGTGTTCGGCGAGGTCGTCGGCGTGCAGCGGGAGATTCTCCGTGAGGTACTTCGAGAAGATGTCCTTGGCGGCCTCCGCGTCCGGGCGCTCGATCTTGATCTTCACGTCGAGCCGGCCGGGGCGCAGGATCGCCGGGTCGATCATGTCCTCGCGGTTCGAGGCGCCGATCACGATCACGTTTTCGAGGCCTTCGACACCGTCGATCTCGGAGAGCAGCTGGGGGACGATGGTGTTCTCCACGTCCGAGCTGACTCCGGACCCCCGGGTACGGAAGAGGGAGTCCATCTCGTCGAAGAAGACGATGACGGGGGTGCCCTCGCTGGCCTTCTCCCTGGCGCGCTGGAAGACCAGCCGGATGTGCCGCTCGGTCTCGCCGACGTACTTGTTGAGCAGCTCGGGGCCCTTGATGTTGAGGAAGAAGCTCTTCCCCGCGGGCTGCCCGGTCACCTCGGCGACCTTCTTGGCAAGGGAGTTGGCGACCGCCTTGGCGATGAGCGTCTTGCCGCAGCCGGGCGGGCCGTAGAGCAAGACGCCCTTGGGCGGGCGGAGTTCGTGCTCCTTGAAGAGGTCGGGGTAGAGGTACGGGAGCTCGACCGCGTCCCGGATCAGCTCGATCTGGCCGCCCAGACCACCGATCTTGGTGTAGTCGATGTCCGGGACCTCTTCGAGGACCAGTTCCTCGACCTCGCTCTTGGGGATGACTTCGTAGACGTAGCCGGAGCGGGGTTCGAGAAGCAGGGCGTCGCCGGGGCGGATGGTGGTGTCCAGCAGCGGCTCGGCGAGCCTCACCACCCGCTCCTCGTCGGTGTGCCCGATGACCAGGGCGCGCTCGCCGTCCTCGAGGATCTCCTTGAGGGTGACGATGTCGCCGGCGCTCTCGTACTCCATGGCCTCGACCACGTTGAGCGCTTCGTTGAGCATGACCTCCTGGCCGCGCCTGAGGTCCTCGGACTCCACGCTCGGGCTGACATTGACCCGGAGTTTTCTGCCTCCGGTGAAAATGTCGACCGTGCCGTCCTCGTTCGCCTGCAGGAAGACACCGAAGCCGGCCGGCGGCTGTGCCAGCCGGTCGACCTCTTCCTTGAGGGCGACGATCTGGTCGCGGGCCTCGCGGAGAGTATTGGCGAGACGCTCGTTCTGCGCCGAGACGCCGGCCAGGTTGGTCTGCAGCTCGACGATCCGCTCTTCGAGAATCCTCGTGTGACGCGGAGAGTCGGCGAGCTTGCGTCGCAGGACGGCGATCTCCTGCTCGAGATAGGCAACCTGACCGGCGGGATCTTCAGACCCCCGCCCCGGCCGGATGCCGCGGTTGATGTCGTCGTCGTGGGCTGCCACGGTCCTCACCTCCTCCAAGGAGCTGGACGCTTCCTGACCCTACCTGGGCCGGTGCAGGTTGAAACCCCTAGATCGAAAAGACTGTCGGGGTGTGTCCGATCTTCACCCTTGCGCACGTCCTCACGCCAAGGGAATACCCACCCATCAACATCGGAAAGCGAGCGGTTGTATCGTCGAGTCGGTCAACACCCGTCAGGGCTGGCGCCACTTAGACAAAAACGGTTCACGTACGCAGGAACGGCAGGCGAGATGACCGCACAGGACGAAGCCCCGGAGCTGGAAGTCTGGATCGACCAGGACCTGTGTACCGGAGACGGGATCTGCGCGCAGTACGCGCCGGAGGTCTTCGAGCTCGATATCGACGGTCTGGCCTATGTGAAGAGCGCCGACGACGAGCTGCTGCAGGAGAAGGGAGCCACAACGCCCGTCCCGCTGAAGCTGCTCGCCGACGTGCGGGACTCGGCGAAGGAGTGCCCGGGGGACTGCATCCACGTCCGCCGCGTGAACGACCTCGTCGAGGTCTACGGGCCGGACGCGGAGTAGCCCTCAGGGTGCGGAACGCTCCCCTCGGGCACACCGGGTGACCGGTCAGACACTCTGAGGCCTCATGGCGGCGGGGAGTTCGCTCTGAACGAACTTCCCGCCTCGCCATTGCCACTTGACCTTCTTGTGCACGTCCGGGCAGCAGCGCGGTACGTCGAGGTCGGAGTAGCCCAGGAGCTCCGTGGAGACCGCGCCGGCCTTGATGGCGAGGGTCTGGACGCTGAGCCGCTGCGCGGGCGCGAGAAGCGTCGCCACGACCCGCGGCGCGGCCTTCTCGTCGGTGGGCCGGGCGAGGACGAAGACGCCGCTGGGCGGGGTGCCGGTCTCGCTGTGGCAGCGGACCACCGCGACGGTCTCGGTCGTACCGTCGCCGTCGAGGTCGCCGGAGGCCTTCTTCACCACGTCGAGGCGGGTGGGTCCGCAGTCGACGGGGAAGGACACCCGGCTCGGGTCGGGGGCGGCCGCGGAGGGCTTGCCGGAGCGGGCGTCGCGGGCGGGCGTGGCGGTGGCATCGGGCGGCTGGACGAGGGACGCGGCCGCGACGACCGCCGAGACGGCGGTGGCGGTGGCGAGCCAGTGCATGGGGCGCGGCTGGGTGTGCAAGAGGTCCTGGCCTGCCATGGGCTGCACGCGGGGTAACTCCTGTGAAGTGCTGTGCCGGTGGGAGTGCCCAGCATCGTTCCACAGGAGGGGGCGGCAAGGAACCAGCTGGGCCGGAGTTTTACGGGTTTCCCATGAGGCCTCCTGCAGGGCGTCACGGGCGGCCTTACGGGGGCAGACCCGTAGGGCGTCGCGCGGGCGTCCCTTAGGGGTCCGGCGGGCCCCTGGCCGGTGAACGCAGGGGCGCCGCCGGCGGTTCCCCGGTGGGGGAACTCGTCGGCGGCGCCTGTCGGTTCGGTGGCCGGATCCGGCCGGTCGCCGCGGGGCGTCAGTCGCGCCCGTCGGCGGCGGCCCGGTCCTTCCCCGAGGCGGCGGTGTCCCGGCCACCGGGGCCGGTGTAGTCCTCGCCGTACGCGCCCTTGGCGGGGCGGCGGCGGCGCAGCGGGGGCTCGACGCCGTCGGCGAGGCGGCGGGCGGTCAGCAGGAAGCCGGTGTGGCCGATCATGCGGTGGTCGGGGCGGACGGCGAGGCCCTCGACGTGCCAGGTGCGGACCATGGTCTCCCAGGCCGACGGCTCGTTGAAGGTGCCGTGCTCGCGGATCGCCTCGACGGTGCGGGCCATCTGCGTGGTCGTGGCGACGTAGGCGCAGAGGATGCCACCGGGGACCAGGGCCTTGGAGACGGCCTCCAGGCACTCCCAGGGAGCGAGCATGTCGAGGATGACGCGGTCGACGTCGGTGTCGGAGAGGTTGTCCTGGAGGTCACCGACGGTGAGCGTCCATGCGGGGTGCGGGCCCCCGAAGTAGCGCTCGACGTTCTGGGTGGCGATCTCGGCGAAGTCGGCGCGGCGCTCGTAAGAGTGCAGCATGCCGTCGTCGCCGATGGCGCGCAGCAGGAAGCTGCTGAGCGAGCCGGAGCCCACACCCGCCTCGACGACGCGGGCGCCGGGGAAGATGTCGGCCATCGCCAGGATCTGCCCCGCGTCCTTGGGGTAGACCACGGCGGCGCCGCGGGGCATGGACAGGACGTAGTCGGGGAGCAGCGGGCGCAGCGCAAGGTAGGCGACGTTCCCGGTGGTACGGACAACACTGCCCTCGGGAGCACCGATCAGCTCGTCGTGGGGGAAGGCTCCCTTGTGGGTGTGGAAGCTCTTGCCCTCTTCGAGCGTGAAGGTGTAGTGGCGTCCCTTGGGGTCGGTGAGCTGGACCTGGTCCCCGACCTTGAAGGGCCCGCGACGGCGGGCGGCACCGGTCGGTTCGGACATGTGACCAGCCTACCGGCCCGTTGGGGCGCCGCGGACCAGTGGGCGGGGCCGGGCGCGGCTCAGGGTGAGCAGGGCGCCCCCGGAGGCGGACCGAGCCCCGTCAAGCCGCCTTGCGGGCCATGGCGGAGACGAAGGCCCGCTCGACGTCGGCGGTGGACAGGACGCCGTAGATCTCGCCGGTCTCCTCGACGACGAGGTACTCGGTGGCGGGGGTGGCGCGCAGGTAGTCCAGGAGGTCCTCGCCGGCGAGCTCGGCGGAGACCCGCATACCGTCCTTGAGGTCCTGGGCGAGGGTGCCGACGGGTACCCAGGGGCGGCGGTGGTCGGGGACACCGACGATGGCGGCCTCCCGGACGAGCGCGGTGGGCGTGCCCTGCGGGTCGACGACGACCAGGGCGCGGGCGCCGGCGTCGTTGGCGCGGCGCAGCGCCTCGGAGAGCGGCGTGGCGGTCTCGACGGGCACCGCGCGCCGGGTCAGGGTGCGGGCGGTGAGGTCCGGGAGGCGCTCGCGCAGCCGGGCCATGCGCAGGCTGTTGCCGGCGCCGGTCCAGATGATGGCGGCGAGGATCGCGGCGAGCAGGGCGTCGGTGAGCGAGTCGGCGCCGCCGAGCTCGGGCCGGTCGTTGCCCAGGGCCCCGGTGTGCGTGAGCAGCGGCAGCCCGATGAGGACGGTGACGGCCAGCGCCCGGCCGACCCAGGCGGCGGCCACGGTGCCGCGCATGGGATTGCCGGTGATCTTCCACACGACGGCGCGCAGCATCCGGCCGCCGTCCAGGGGGAGGCCGGGCAGCAGGTTGAAGACCGCGACGATGAGGTTGGAGATCATCAGGCCGGCGAGCAGGACGCCGGGGACCGTGCCGGGCTCGACCATGTGCATCCCGGCGTAGAAGACGCCGGCCAGGACGAGGGAGAGCAGCGGGCCGACGAAGGCGAGGACGAACTCCCTGCCGGGCGTCTCGGTCTCCTTCTCGATCTCCGAGACGCCGCCGAAGAACTGCAGCTGGATGCGGCGTACGGGGAGCTTGAAGCGGAGCGCGGCGACGGTGTGCGCCAGCTCGTGGACGAGCACCGAGGCGTAGAAGGCGACGGCGAAGAAGAGCGAGACGAGGTAGCGGGCGGCGCCGAGTTCGGGCAGCACCCGCTCCAGCTGGCCGCCGAAGACCCAGGTGATCAGGGCCGCGACGAGGAACCAACTGGGGGCCACGTAGACCGGCACGCCGAAGGGACGGCCCATCAGGATGCCGCCTCCGCCGGGCCTCTTGCCCGGCGGCGGCACCTTCGGCCCGTCGGCCCCCTTGGACGGCTCGGGCGGCTGGGGCCGCACGGACTCCTCGGGATCCTGCGGCTTCCCGCTGTCGTCCACGGTGTGGCGTCCCCTCATCGAATACGGCATTCGCCCCTGCTCGGCCTGATATCTCGATCATGCAGGGCGAAAGGGTCCGGCGTCGATGGTATGCGGAGCGTTCGGGCCCGGTCCGCTGCGGGGCCCTTACCGCTCGTGGCCGTTCGGCGCTTGTCAGTGGCGGGCCGTAGGGTTTGGTGGCATGGGATGGAGCACGGAGCAGGCCGGGGCGGGGACGCAGGGTGCCGAGGCGGCCGCGGCGGGGGCGGACGAGGGCCGGCAGGCGCGGCCGCCGATGGCGCTGTCGCCGTCGCGGGCCAGTGATTTCATGCAGTGCCCCCTGCTGTACCGCTTCCGGGTGATCGACAAGCTGCCGGAGAAGCCGAGCGCGGCGGCGACCCGGGGCACGGTCGTGCACGCGGTGCTGGAGCGGCTCTTCGACGCGCCGGCGGCGGAGCGTACGGCGGCCGGGGCGCGGGCGATGGTGCCGGGCGAGTGGGAGCGGCTGCTGGCGAAGCGGCCGGAGCTGGCGGAGCTGTTCGCGGACGACGCGGAGGGTGAGCGGCTGGCGGGGTGGCTGGCGGAGGCCGAGGCGCTGGTCGAGCGGTGGTTCTCGCTGGAGGATCCGACGCGGCTGGAGCCGGCCGACCGCGAGCTGTATGTGGAGACGGAGCTGGATTCGGGGCTGCGGCTGCGGGGGTTCATCGACCGGGTGGATGTCGCGCCGACGGGCGAGGTGCGGATCGTCGACTACAAGACCGGTAAGGCGCCGCGGCCGCAGTTCGCCGAGGGCGCGCTGTTCCAGATGAAGTTCTACGCGCTGGTGGTGTGGCGGTTGCGCGGGGTGGTGCCGCGGCGGCTGCAGCTGGTCTATCTGGGCAGCGGCGATGTGCTGACGTACGACCCGAGCGAGGCCGATCTGCGGGGCGTGGAGCGGAAGTTGCTGGCGTTGTGGGAGGCGATCCGGCTGGCGACGGAGACCGGCGACTGGCGGCCGCGGCCGACGAAGCTGTGCGGCTGGTGCGACCACCAGGCGCACTGTCCGGAATTCGGCGGCACTCCCCCGGTGTACCCGCTGCAGGTGCGCCCGGCGGACGGTGCCGGGGGGCCGCAGGGCAGAATGGAGACGATCTAGGTCTGCCATGGGTCGGGGCCGGAAAGCCGGGCCAGGCGTCGCGGGCCAGGCCGTGACCCATCGGACAGACCCTGAGCCCAGTCCGGGCACAACGAAGGAGAGCTCGTGGCCATCCGCGTCCTGCTGGTCGACGACCAGCCCCTGCTGCGTACGGGATTCCGGATGATTCTGGAGGCGGAGCAGGATCTGGCGGTCGTCGGGGAGGCCGGTGACGGTCTGCAGGCACTGGAGCAGGTGCGGGCGCTGCAGCCCGACGTGGTGCTGATGGACATCCGGATGCCCCGGATGGACGGTGTCGAGGCGACCCGGCAGATCACCGGTCCGGCCAAGGACGGCCCGGCGAAGGTGCTGGTGCTGACGACGTTCGACCTGGACGAGTACGTCGTCGAGGCGCTGCGGGCCGGGGCCAGCGGCTTTCTGCTGAAGGACGCACCGGCCCATGAGCTGGTGCAGGCGATCCGGGTGGTGGCGGCGGGCGAGGCGATGCTGGCGCCGAGCATCACCCGCCGGCTGCTGGACAAGTACGCCGGGCATCTGCCGTCGGGCGAGGAGCCGGTGCCGGACACCCTGCACACTCTCACCGAGCGCGAGGTGGAGGTGCTCAAGCTGGTGGCGCGCGGGCTGTCGAACGCCGAGATCGCCGCGGATCTGTTCGTCAGCGAGACGACGGTCAAGACGCATGTGGGCCACGTACTGACGAAGCTGGGGCTGCGCGACCGGGTGCAGGCTGCGGTGTACGCGTACGAGAGCGGTCTGGTGCGCCCGGGCGCACAGTGAGCCCACGGGGCGCGCATACGGCGGCGGGGCCGGTCCGGGGATGTCCCGGGC
>NZ_JBHYJC010000060.1:0-31923 GCF_042749045.1 Streptomyces sp. NPDC059008
CCGGGTGGGGGGGGGGTGTATTTTTTTACAACTCCCCCCCCCCCCCCGCCCCGGTCCTGTACGGACGACTCAGTGCGCGCGCACCGTGCGCGGCTAGTGCGCCCCGGTCCCGGTCAGCGAGCGGACCTCCAGCTCGGCGAACTTCTTGACGTCCGGCTCCTCCTTGGACAGCAGCGAGCCCAGCCAGCCGAGCAGGAAGCCCAGCGGGATGGAGATCAGGCCCGGGTTCTCCAGCGGGAAGAAGCCGAAGTCGGCGCCGGGGAACATGGAGGTCTCCTTGCCGGAGACGACCGGCGAGAAGAGCACCAGGACGACGGAGGAGACGAGGCCTCCGTAGATGGACCAGAGCGCGCCGCGGGTGGTGAACCGCTTCCAGAACAGGCTGTAGAGGATCGTCGGGAGGTTGGCGGAGGCGGCGACCGCGAAGGCGAGCGCCACCAGGCCGGCGACGTTCAGCCCGCGGGCGAAGACGCCCAGCACGATGGCGACCGCGCCGATGCCGACGGTGGCCCAGCGGGCCGCGCCGACCTCCTCCTTCTCGGTGGCCTTGCCCTTGCGGATGACGTTGACGTACAGGTCGTGCGCGAAGGAGGAGGACGAGGCGAGGGTCAGGCCGGCGACCACCGCGAGGATCGTGGCGAAGGCCACCGCGGAGATCACGGCGAGCAGGATGGCGCCGCCGGTGGAGCCGGCGCCGCCGCCGATCGCCTCCGCGAGGAGCGGTGCCGCGGTGTTGCCCGCCTTGTTGGAGGTGGTGATCGTCTCGGGCTTGATGAGCGCGGCGGCGCCGAAGCCCAGCGCGATGGTCATCAGGTAGAAGACGCCGATGATGCCGATCGCCCAGTTCACGGACTTACGGGCGGCCTTGGCGGTGGGGACGGTGTAGAAGCGGATGAGGATGTGCGGCAGGCCCGCGGTGCCCAGGACGAGCGCGATCCCCAGCGAGATGAAGTCGATCTTCGAGGTGGCGGTGGCGCCGTACTTGAGGCCGGGCTCCAGGAAGGCGGAGCCCTTGCCGCTGTTCTCCGCGGCGGCGCCGAGCAGCGCGGAGAGGTTGAAGTGGAACTTGAGCGCCACCAGGAACGTGATCAGCAGGGTGCCGGCGATCAGCAGGACGGCCTTGACCATCTGCACCCAGGTGGTGCCCTTCATGCCGCCGATGCTGACGTAGAGGATCATCACGATGCCGACGAGCACGACGACGAGGATCTTGCCGGCCTCGCTGGTGATGCCCAGCAGCAGGGTGACCAGGGCGCCGGCGCCCGCCATCTGGGCGAGCAGGTAGAAGATCGAGACGATGATGGTGGAGGTGCCCGCGGCCGTGCGGACCGGGCGCTGGCGCATCCGGTAGGCGAGGACGTCGCCCATGGTGAACCGGCCCGAGTTGCGCAGCGGTTCGGCGACCAGCAGCAGCGCGACGAGCCAGGCGACGAGGAATCCGATGGAGTACAGGAAGCCGTCGTAGCCGAAGAGGGCGATGGCGCCGGCGATGCCGAGGAAGGACGCGGCGGACATGTAGTCGCCGGAGATGGCCAGGCCGTTCTGGAAGCCGCTGAACTGCCGGCCGCCGGCGTAGAAGTCCTCCGCGCCCTTGGTCTGCCGGCCGGCCCAGACGGTGATGCCGAGGGTGGCGGCGACGAAGACCGCGAAGAGGGTGATGATCAGGGCGCGGTGCTCACCCGCGCCGCCGGCCGCGAGCTGGAGCGCGAGCGGCTGCTGAGCGGGGGTCATGCGTCGCCCTCCAGACGGGACTTGATGGCCTCGGCCTTGGGGTCGAGCTTGGTGGCGGCGTGCCGGGAGTACCACCAGGCGATGAGGAAGGTGGTCACGAACTGGGCGACGCCGAGCACGAAGGCGACGTTGACGTTGCCGAGGACCTTGGTGGCCATGAAGCCGCCGGCGTAGCTCGACAGCAGTACGTACCCGAGGTACCAGGCGATGAAGGCGACGGTCAGCGGGAAGGCGAACGAGCGGTGCGCGCTGCGGAGTTCGTTGAATTCCGCGCTCGACTGCACCTGGAGGTAGTCGGGCGGCTCATGCGTCCCCGGATCGGTGGTGGGTGCGGCGCTCACGGAATCTCCTGACGCGAGGGGGCGGCTGGTGCGGGGCTGGGGCGCCGGGTCCGCACGGGGGGCCCGGTCGACGTAAAGCCCGCGTAAGTGATGTTGATCACGCATGGTAGGGCCGTGCCACCCGATCCGACAGAGGGGCGTTGGTTGAATCCCCGAGGAAAAATCGGGGGAATGGCCGCGGCGACCGCCACCGCGCGGGGGGCGATTCGTTGAGCCGGATGTGAACCCGCCGCCCCAGCAGGCCCCGCAGCCACCCGCTCCCCGCCGGCGCCCTTACGGCAGCGTCCGGCTGCCGGTGCCGCTCACCGCCACCCCGTCGAGGCCGCGCCCGGAGACCGCCCCGGCCGCGCGCCGCTGGTACGGCCCGCGGATCCCGCTGCCGCTGCTGAGCATCGCCACGCTGCGCCGCGGCGACTGACGCGGCGACTGACGGGGCGCCACTGCCCGCCGGGCCCCGCGCCCGCGTGCGAACCGCGGCTGACGGCACATCAATTCACCACTCCTGACAGGTTTTCTCCCCGTTCCATTGCTGCGCGTCAGTGATCGCCGATAACTTCACGTCTCACTGCATCCGCCCGTGCGCAAACCCGCGTACGGGCGGTCTCACGGATGATGTGGAGAACCCCCATGGCACATCCCCGATCCAGACGCATGCGGGCGCTGGCCGTACCGCTCGGGCTGGCTCTGACGGCGTCCCTCGGCTTCCTCCCGAACGCGGCCACCGCCGCGCCCCAGGACTCCGTCCCGGCCGCCGCACAGGCCGACGGCCCGCTGCTGTCGTACGTCGTGAACACCACGCCCGGCCATGCCACCGTCGGCAAGGTGGAGAAGGCGATAGCCAAGGCCGGCGGGAAGGTGATCGTCGCCCATGAGCAGATAGGCGTGATCGTCGTCCACTCGGCGAACCCGCAGTTCGCCGCCACCATACGGACGGTGCCGGGCGTGCAGACCGCCGGCGCCAGCCGCACCGCGCCCCTGAAGGCCTCGGGCACCACCGACGTCGGCAAGCCGCAGAAGATCGATCTGTCGAAGTCGCAGCTCAAGGCGGCCGGCAGTGCGGCGAAGGCGAACGGTCAGGAGCCGCTGGAGCCGCTGCAGTGGGACCTGCCCGCCATCAAGGCCGACAAGGCCGCGCAGGTGAACCCCGGCAGCAGGGGCGTCACCGTCGCCGTCATCGACACCGGCGTGGACGACACCCACCCGGACCTGAAGGCCAACTTCTCCGCGAAGCAGTCCGCCAACTGCGTCGGCGGCGTGGCCGACACGTCCAAGGGGGCCTGGCGCCCCTGGGACCCCAGCAGCGACTACCACGGCACCCATGTCGCGGGCACGATCGCCGCGGCCCGCAACGGCACCGGCGTGGCCGGCGTCGCCCCGGGCGTGAAGGTCTCCGCGATCAAGGTCAGCGAGCCGGAGACGAGCCTGTTCTACGCCGAGAGCGTGGTGTGCGCCTTCGTCTTCGCGGCCGACCACGGTGTCGAGGTCACCAACAACAGCTACTACGTCGACCCGTGGATGTTCAACTGCAAGGATGACGCCGACCAGGCCGCCATCGTTGACGCGGTCGGCCGTGCGGCGAGCTACGCCCAGCGCAAGGGCGCGATCAACATCGCCGCCGCGGGCAACTCCGACCTGGATCTGGGAGCCGCCAAGCTCCCCGACGCCAGCAGCCCGAACGACTCCACCCCCGTCGAGCGCACCATCAACCCGAAGACCTGCTGGGATGTGCCCACCCAGCTTCCGGGCACGGTGACGGTCGCGGCGACCGGTGTGCACAAGCTCAAGTCCGGCTACTCCAACTACGGGCTCGGCCAGATCGATGTGGCCGCACCGGGCGGCGACTCCAAGCAGGTTCCGGAGCTGCCCGCCAAGAACGGCAACATCCTCTCCACCATGCCGGGCGGCGACTGGGCCTACCTGGCCGGCACCTCCATGGCGTCCCCGCACGTCTCGGGCGTCGCGGCGCTGCTCAAGAGCGCCCACCCCAAGTCCGGCCCGCAGGAGCTGCAGTGGCTCCTCAAGCAGCAGGCGGACAACCCCGGCTGCCCCACGGGTGACGCGACCTGCACCGGCACCAAGCACGTCAACAGCCACTTCGGCTACGGCATCGTCGATGCCCTGGACGCGGTGAAGAAGTAACCGCGCGCCCTGCCCGGCACACCGGCCGAGACGGTGTGCCGGGCGCTGCGTACGGGCCGTCGCGTCAGCCGAGCCCGGCCGGGGGCAGCTCGCGGCCGAGGAAGGCCGCGAGCCGGTCGGTGGCGGACGCCCCGGGCGCGGCCGGGCGCTCGGGCGCGAACGATCCGCCCTCGGTGCGCGGCGCGGCCCCGTAGATCCGGTGCGCCGCCGCGAGGGTCTCCTCGGCGACCTCCGGCGCGAGGCCGGTCGGGGCGCCCAGTGCCCTCGCCAAGTCCCAGCCGTGGGCGAGGAGTTCCACCACGACCTGCTGGACGATCATCGCGCCGGGTGCGTCGTGGGGCCCGTAGCGGCGCTGCAGCATCCCGCTGTCGGTGAACGCGGCGAGGGCGGCGCGCGCGGAGTTTGCGAAGGCGGCGACATGGTCGTCGCCGAGGTGGTCGGCGGTGTGGTCGGCGCGCGGGGCGCCTTCGGCGATCGAGGCGGCCATCAGGTTCTCCCACACCATGTGGTCCAGCAGCCGGGCCACGCTCCAGTGCGCGCAAGGCGTCGGCAGCGCGAGGTCCGCCGGCCGTACGGCGGCCACCAGGGCGCCGACGTCACGGGTCACCTGTTCGTAGGCGTACAGCACCCGTTGCGGATCGGTCTCCTCGAACGCCGAGCGGTCGACCTCCAGCGGCCGGAGGTGGGCGCGCAGGGCCGCGGCCGTCCAGGTGCCCGCGGGGCCCCAGTCGGGCGGGGCGGGCTTGCCGGTGACCGCGCACAGCAGCTGCCAGTAGCGCTCGACGGACGGCTCGGACGCGGTCCGCAGCTGCTCCAGCAGCCGGGCGCGGGCGGCCGGGCCGTCCTCGGTGGGCGCCTCGGCGGTGCCGGCCTGGGTGGGGAGCCAGGCGGCGACCAGTTCGGCGACGACCGGCCCGGCGGCCGGGGAGTCGGGGGCCAGACCGGCCGCGACGGCCTCCTCGGCGCGCGCACGCATCAGCTCGGCGACGCGTACGGCGGCCGCTTCGGCTTCCGCGCCGCCGCCTTCCGGCGCGGTGCGCGCGCTGTACTCGGCCAACCGGCGCAGCGCGACCGGCAGCTCCGGCTCGCGGACCAGGGCGGCCAGTTCGACCCAGGCGCCGAGCTGGTCGGGGGTGGGTGCGTCGGGCAGGTCGGGGACGGCGGCCAGCAGACCGCTGCGGTAGGCGGAGTCGGGTACGCCGTCGAGGGCGTCCGTCAGGAAGTCCGCGATGATCCGGCGGCGTTCGCCGGCCGACAGGCGGGCCAGTTCGGTCATATGGGGCAGCTCCTCTGCTGCGCTGTCCCGCTCGGCCACCGTGCGCAGTACGGCGCACTGCAGCCGCAGGGTGCAGATCTGCGCGTCCAGCGCGTCCGCCCACTGGGTCGCCGTCTCGGCGAGGGTGCGCTCGCGCCGCAGTACGGAGCGGATCGCCGCCGTCCCGATGCCCAGTTCGCGCAGGCTGCGCACGATCTCCAGGCGGGCCGGGGCGTCGCCGCCGTACAACCGGTAGCCCGCGGGGGTGCGGGCGGCGGGCGGCAGCAGGCCCTGGTCGGACCAGTTCCGGATGGTCTTGACCGGGACGCCGGTCAGGCGCGCCAGCGCGCCGATGGTCAGTGGGCCTGTGCCGTCCTCGTACATGCCGTCCACTGTCGGGTCTCCCACGGGGGGAGACTCAAGTCCGCCGGCTACGCGACGCCGGCCGCCGGGACGTCTTGGGTGTGCCGGGACGGGGGCCGTGGTGCCGTGGTGGCGGCGGACCGCAGTACGCCGGCGGTCAGCGCGCACTGGGCGGCGGTGTAGGTGACCATGATCCAGAACTGGGGGGCGGGCAGCTGCGGCCAGTGGGCGATACCGCTCGCGATCAAGGTGTCGGAGAGCAGGAAGAGCAGTCCGCCGGCCGCGGCCCAGGGGCCGGCGCGCAGCGCCCCGAAGGCCATCGCGGTCAGCAGCAGGCTGTAGCCGGCGACCGGGATCCGCAGTTCGGCCGGGAGACCGGGCCACAGCAGGGCCACGGTCCCGACCAGCGCGGCGGCGTACCCGGCGGTGAGCGCGGCGGTGCGCCCCCGCCGCCCGGGGCCGGGTCCCGCTCCGTGGCGGGCGAACAGCAGCAGGTAGCACAGGTGCCCGGCGGCGAACGAGCCCATGCCCACCAGGAAGACCAGGTCACCACCGATCTGCAGGAAGGTGTCTCCGCCGCAGCCGAACAGCAGCGCGCCGGCCAGCAGCGTGGGGCCGCCGCGCGCCAGCACGTATCCGGCGAGGACCGGCATCAGCGCGGGCTTGGTGAGGTGCTCGACGGTGGCGGCTCCCGCGAGCAGCGCCCCGAGATGCACGACGGCCAGCGCGGCGAACACCACGGACAGCGGCCGTACGCCGGCCGGCCAGCGCGGCGTCACGTCACGGGCTCCTCGACCGAGGCGGGCGCCGTGCGGTCGGCCGGTCGGGTCGTCTGCCGCCCGGCCGGCTGCCAGCCCGGTCCGCGGAAGACCCGTCCGGCGCGCTCGCCCCAGCTGTCCGCGGCCCGTACGTCGCGGGCGATGGCGGCGTACTCGTGCGTGGCCACCCGCAGCGGGTTGTAGGTCTTGATGTTCTTGGTGAGGCCGTAGACGGGCCGCTCGGTCTCGGGGACGAACGAGCCGAACATCCGGTCCCAGATGATCAGGATCCCGCCGAAGTTGCGGTCCAGGTAGCCGCCCTGCGAGGCGTGGTGGACGCGGTGGTGGGAGGGCGTGTTGAGGACGAACTCGAAGGGCCGCGGCAGCTTGCCGACCCGCTCGGTGTGCACCCAGAACTGGTAGACCAGGTTGGCGCCGGAGGTGAAGGCGATCGCGGCCGGATGCACGCCGAGGGCGACCATCGGGACGTAGAACGGCCAGACGGTCCAGGTCGTCCAGGGCTGCCGCAGGGCGGTGGTGAGGTTGAACTTCTCGCTGGAGTGGTGCACCACATGGCAGGCCCACAGGATGCGGATGACGTGGTGGCCGCGGTGCGACCAGTAGTAGAAGAAGTCCTGGGCGAGCAGCATCAGCAGCAGCGTCCACCACAGCACCGGCACGCGCAGCGGGGTGAGTTCGTAGACCGCGGCGTAGATCGCCACGATGGGGATCTTCCACAGCGCGTCGAAGACGAGGCTGCCCAGTCCCATGCCGACGCTGGTGGCCGCGTCCTTGGCTTCGTAGCCGGCCGCGTCCTCGTCGGGATGCAGGCGGTAGCTCACCATCTCGACCACGGTGAGCAGGACAAAGGCGGGTACGGACCACAACACGACATCGGGCAGGTGCGGCATGCTCCGCACCATAAGGGCGGTGACAGGAGTGCCGCTAGGGGTTGTTACTCAGAAGTATGTGAGACGTGATGTCAGCTGCCCGGCACGGCGTACCGCCGGTAGCTTTCCGTCCTGCCGCAGGCGCGGCCACGACGACGGAAGGCGAGGCCCGATGACCACCGCACCCACCATCGCCCTGC
Organism: Streptomyces sp. NPDC059008; assembly: GCF_042749045.1. Lineage (NCBI taxonomy): Bacteria > Bacillati > Actinomycetota > Actinomycetes > Kitasatosporales > Streptomycetaceae > Streptomyces > Streptomyces sp. NPDC059008. The sequence continues at coordinate 7,678 of NZ_JBHYJC010000060.1, forward strand.
TCGGCGGCGGCTTCTCCGACGATCCCGACACGCTCCTGGACGACTACGTACTGGCCGCCACCGGGCGGGCACGGCCCCGGGTGTGCTTCGTGCCCACCGCGAGCGGCGACGCACCGGGGTACATCGAGAAGTTCCACGCCGCGTTCGGCGCACGGGACTGCGAGGCGAGCCATCTGGAGCTGTTCCGGCGGTCGGTGTCCGATCTGCGGGCGTTCGTCCTCGCGCAGGACGTCGTCTACGTCGGGGGCGGCAACACCGCCAACATGCTCGCCGTCTGGCGGCTGCACGGCCTGGACGCGGTGCTGCGCGAGGCGTACCGGGCCGGAGTGCTGCTGTGCGGCATCAGCGCGGGCGCGTGCTGCTGGTTCCAGAGCGCGCTTTCGGACTCCTTCGGCCCGCCGGCACCGCTCGCCGACGGGCTGGGACTGCTGCCCGGCAGCCTGTGCCCGCACTACGACAGCGAGCCCCGGCGCCGCCCCGGCTACCTGACGGCCGTCAACGACCGTGCGCTTCCCGGAGGGTGGGCGGTCGACGACGGCGCCGCCGGACTGTTCACCCACGGCCGCCTCACCGAGGTCGTCACCCGTACGCCCGGGGCCACCCTGCACCGGGTGCGCAGGGGCGAGGACGGCTCGGTGGAGGAACTCCCGCAGACGGCCCGGGTTCTCGGCTCCTCGGCGGCCGACGTGTCCGTCTGAACCCGACGCGGCGCTGTGCGACCGGCCCCCGCCTCACCACACCCGCACCGAACCGCCCGGGGCGAACGCCGGGCTGGTGGCGTCCGGGGGGATCTCTTCCAGGGGCACCGAGAGTTCGCCGTGCGTGGGGCCGACACGGGCGGCTATCGGGGCGAGGCGGGCGAGGTCGAAGCCGTAGACCCGGGCGGCATTGGTGCCGAGCATCGGGGCGATCTCGTCGGGTGGCAGGCCCGCGTAGGCGAGGCGGAGGGCCTCGCGGGAGTACGGGTGGGTGCCCTCGTCATGGGGGTAGTCGCTGCCCCACATGATCTTGTCGAGGCCGATGCGGTGGCGGAGCGGGACCTCGTGGGGGCGCATGAAGCTGGCGCCCACGTAGCAGCGCTCGCGCCAGACGCTGCCCGGCGAGGCCCCCATGCTCGCGGCCAGGCCGGCACCGAACTTGGACTCGGCGGTGGCGGCCCGGGACGCGGCGGCCACCAGCCGGCCGTGGTAGTAGTCCAGCATGCCCAGGACGCCGGGGATCCAGCCGGAGCCCTGCTCGGTGAGGACCAGGCGCAGGCCCGGATGGCGGCGGAAGGCACCGCCGAAGATCAGGTGCCACAGGGCGCGGTGCGAGAACCAGGTCGTCTCGACCATGAAGACGGCGCGGGCGGCGGGTTCGTCGCCGAGGGGCGGGGAGGCCGAGCCGCCGTGGTGGTTGACGGGGACCTCCAGCTCGGCGCAGACGGCCCACAGGGGGTCGTACACCTCGGAGTGGAGTTCGGGCAGGCCGCAGCCGGGGGGTGTGCCGGGGAGCAGGACGCCGCCGGTGAGGCCGGCTTCCTTGGTGCGGCGGACCTCCCGTACGGCCTCGTCGACGTCGTTGAGGAGGATCTGGGCGACGCCGGCCCGGCGCCCCGGGGCGTCGGCGCAGAAGTCGGCGAGCCAGCGGTTGTGGGCGCGCAGGCCCGCCCAGCGCCGCTCGTACTCCGCTCGGGTGGGCGCCGGGGCCATCAGCGAGGCGCTGGGGAAGAACGGCGGGATGGTGTTGGGGAAGACGACCTCGGCGACGATGCCGTCGGCCTCCAGCTCCGCCAGCCGCCGGGCGGAGTTCCAGTTGCGGTCGGCGGTGTCGGCGAGCAGGTCCTCGTAGGGATTGACGTAGGTGGCCGCCCACGCGTCGAAGGCGTCGTGGTGCTTCGCCTCCAAGTACGGCTTGTAGTCGAGGAGATCGGCGCCCGCGTGGCAGTCCGCCGAGATCACCGTGTAGCGGTCCTCGGAGGTGGTCACGGGGCCACCCCCAGGGTCGGGAAGTCGTGGCCGGTGAGCCAGTGCCGGCCCGCCTCGCGGGAACGGGCCCAGGAGGCCTCCACGGCGCTCTGGTCGGCGTCCTGGCCGAGGTCGGCCGGGGTCGGGCCGATGCGGGCCGCGAGCGGGGCCAGGCGCTCGGTGTCGAAGCCGAAGACCTCGGCGGCGGCCAGGCCCAGCATCCGCCGGGTCTCGGCGACCGGGATGTCGTGGAAGGTGTCGCGCAGCCAGGCGCGGGTGTGGGGCCAGGTCCCTTCCGGATGCGGGAAGTCGCTTCCCCACAGGATGTTGTCGACGCCGATCTCGTAGCGCTGGGCGAGTTCGCGGCGTTTGGTGTTGGTGGCGCAGACGAAGACCTGCCGGTCGAGGTACTCGTGCGGAGCGCGCTTGAGCTCGGCGAAGGGGGACAGCTTCTTGCCGCCGTGGGCGCCCAGGTAGAGGCGGTCCATGAACCACAGCAGGTTCGGCAGCCACCAGCAGCCCGACTCGGCGATGCCGAACCGCAGCCCCGGGTGGCGCTCGAAGACACCGGACCACAGCAGGAACCAGAGCGGCCGGGCGGGCCACCAGGTCACCTCGCTGACATAGATGCCGAGGTGGTCCCCGTACTCGTGGCGGGGCGCCGCGCCCGAGTGCGTCACGACCGGCATCCCGCAATCGGCGGCCGCCGCCCACACGGGGTCGTAGCGCCGCGCGTGGTACGGGTCGTGGTCGACCCACATGGAGGGGATCATCAGGGCGCCGAGCCCCGACTCCTTGGCCCGGTGCACCTCGGCGACGACCTTCGCCGGGTCGGCGGTGATGGGCAGCAGGGCGACGCCGCAGTGCCGTTCGGGGTGTCGGGAGACGAAGTCGGCGAGCCAGCGGTTGTGCGCCTGGGCGCCGGCCATGCCGAGGTCGGGGTCCTGGTCGCCGGAGAGGCCGAGTCCCACCCCGAAGGGCGCGGCGGTCCGGCTGTCGACGGCGTCCGCGTCGGGGAAGACGACCTCGGCGGCCACCCCGTCGCCGTCGAGCTCCTTGAGGCGCTGCGCGGGGTCCCAGCCACCGCGCAGGCCCTCCTCGTTGTCCTCGAACCACTTGGCGGCGAACGCGTCGTTGCGGATGCCCAGGCGGGTCGCCTCCGCGCGGCGGGCGTCCCGCTCGCCGAGGAACTCGTCGAAGGCGCGGTGGAAGCGGCGCTCCAGATAGGGCCGGTACTCCTCGGTGGGCAGTCCGGCATGGCAGTCGGAGGAGATGATCAGGTACGGGTCCTGGTTGCTCATGCTCACGTCCCTCGGTCCTCAGTCGAGAATGAAGCTCTCCAGATACGCCGGGTTCGCCCGGTCCAGCATCGACCGCGACCGGTCCCGGATCTGGCGGTCGCTGTGCTCGCTGTCGGGCAGCAGCCAGAAGCGGTCCGCGGCGATGCCGTCGACGACCAGGTCCGCGACCTGCTCGACCGGTGTGAACTCGACCTCGTGCCCGGCCTCCTTCATCGCGGCCTCCCACTGGTCGAGGCTGCGGTAGGGGGTCTTGCGGGGCCGCTGCTTGGCGTACCGGTCGGGGCGGTTGCGGTGCGACTCCCACAGGCCGGTCCGCAGCATGTGCGGCCCGGGGAAGAGCACCGAGGCACCCACCCGTGCCCGCTCGGCCCTCAGATGCGCGTACAGGGACTCCGTCATCGTCACGACGGCGGCCTTGGTGACCGCGTACACCGAGGCGGTGGGCAGCGGGGCGATGCCGCCGTCCGCCGACGAGGTGTTGACGACATGGCCCGGCTCCCCGCCCGCGATCATGCGGGGGACGAACGCCTGGACGCCGTGGAAGACGCCCCACACGTTGACCGCGAACGCCCACTTCCAGTCGTTGGGTTCGTGCTGCCACATCCGGCCCTCGGCGCCGGAGCCGACGCCCGCGTTGTTGCACAGCACATGGCAGGCGCCGAACGTGGCGTAGGTGTCCTCGGCCAGCGCCATGACCTGGTCGCGCTCCCCCACGTCGACCACGCGCGCATGCACACTCGCCCCGTCCGCCCGCAGCCCGTCGGCCGCGCTCTCAAGGGCGCCCCGCTCGACGTCGGCGAGCACCACCTTCAGGCCGTCGGCCGCGAACCGCCGCGCCATGGCCAGCCCGACACCGCTCGCCGCGCCCGTGACGACGGCGACCTGCCCCGGTCGCAGCTCCATGTCAGGCGCTCCCCTCGGGCGGGCCGTCGAGGATCTGCCGCGGGTCGTCGTAGCGCTGATGGATGTACGGCAGCAGGGCCCGGGCGTCGACCCGCTCGACGATCCGGCCCTTCTGGTCCGTGGTCTTCTCGCCGAGGGTGATCTCCACCAGGGTGCGCACGGGGAGGTCGGCGACCGGGTCGTACATCGACTCCCGCAGGACGACGTCTCCCGTGATCCGCTCCAGCTTCCTGACCTTCTCCTCGCGCAGGCAGTGCACGAGGGCCGGGTCCGCGTCGAAGCCCGAACCGTCCACCGCCGGGAGGAACTTGAAGTAGAAGTCCGTCTTCTGCGACGGCTCCGGAAGGGGCAGGCCGCCGCTGACGGCGCCGCGCACCTCGACGAAGGCGATGCCGTGCCGGGCCAGCGCGGCGCGCACGGTGAGCCCGTCGCGCTCGACCGTCACCTCGCCCAGCTTCTTGGGCTCGCCGAAGACCTCCCGGCCGCCGATCAGCGCCCGCTCGTGGGTCATCGGCATGACCAGCGGATACCAGCCCTCGACGCCGTGGTGCGCGGCCGCGACGGCGACCGAGCCCGCGCCCAGGGGGTAGCCGGGCAGGTCCACCGCGCTGATGGCGGCCCGGACCAGCGGGCGGCCGGTGGGCTTCAGCGGCGGCGGCAGGACGGCCGCGACCGCGTCCGGATCGCTCTCCCAGACGGCGACCACGCCGGTGGACCAGATGTCGGGGAGCTCGGCGGCGGCGGTGCGCGCCGCGGCGATCTCCGCCTCGGTGCGCGCTCCGTAGCGTATGCGTGCCATGTCGTACCGCCCTTCGTCGTGGGTGACTTGCGGGGGTTGACGTGCGGGGTCCTACGGCCGGTCGAGGTGCGGGCGCCGTGGCCGGCGCCGGGTGCGGCGCCCGCCTGTAACACTGTTACATCGTGCCGGTCGAAGGGTAAAGAGCCTTGCGGGAAAGGGAGTTGAAAGGGTAAGTGGGGGGCATGACACGTACCGCGCTGACCAGCGAAGAGGTTCTGGACACGGCCGCCCGGCTGGTCCGGGCGCACGGCCCGGCCGCGCTGACCATGCGCCGGCTCGCCACGGAGCTGGGCACCGCCGTCACCTCCATCTACTGGCACGTCGGCAACCGCGAGTCCCTGCTGGACGCGCTCGTCGCCCGCACCGTCCGGGAGATGGGCGAGATCCACCCCATCGGGCGGACCCCGCACGCGCGCATCGTCTCGGTCGCCCGCGGCCTGCGCACGGCGCTGCGCGAGCGGCCGCAGCTGATCGCGATGGTGCACGAACGCGGGCTGACGGAGCGGATGTTCCTGCCCGCGCAACAGGCACTGGTCCGCGAGGTGCACACCGCGGGGCTGCGCGGGCGGGCCGCCGCCGAGGCGGTGCGCGCCGTCCAGTTCCAGGTCGTCGGCTTCGTACTGGTCGAGCGCGCCCGGGAGCGGTCACCCGAGCAGCATCCCAGCGAGGGCGAGCTGTGGGACTCCCCCGCCGCCGGCCACGATCCGGCGCTGGCCCGCGCGCTGGCCGCGCCGGCCGACACGGAGCGACTGTTCGTGGTCGCGCTGGAGGCGGTGGTGGCCTCGCTGCTCGCGGCCGGGGAGCCCGGGGCCCCGCCGGGGCGGCCCGCCGGCCCCGCGTCCTGACGCTCCGCCCTGTTCCGCGAAAGGCCCCCGTTCCCGACCCCGGACGGGCGAGGACGGCACCCCGGGGCCGGCCGGTCGGGCCGTCAACAACCATGCCGCGGGCCCTCGTGGCCGACGGCGGTTCGGTGGCTGTCAGTGGCGGCCCGTATCCTCAGGGACCATGCTCGAAGACCCCATGGCAGCAGCCGGCCCGATCGCGCCGAAGATCGGGCAGCAGGCGGGCCCACAGACGCCGCCGGCTCCCTGGCCGTCCGGGTATCCCCAGGGATACGCGGTGGTCGACGTGGAGACCACGGGGCTGGCCCGCGACGACCGGATCATCTCCGCGGCCGTGTACCAACTCGACGCGCAGGGCGAGGTCGAGGACCACTGGTACACCCTGGTCAATCCGCAGCGCGATCCGGGACCGGTGTGGATCCACGGCCTGACGAGCGCCGTGCTCGACGACGCGCCGCTCTTCCCGGAGATCGTGCCGCAGCTGTCCGAGCGCCTTCAGGACCGGGTGCTGGTCGCGCACAACGCCATGTTCGACTGGTCGATGATCGCCCGTGAGTACGCCCGCGCCGCGGCCACCGCCCCGGTGCGCCAGCGGCTGTGCACGATCGCGCTCTCCAAGGAACTGCGACTGCCGCTGCCCAACCACAAGCTGGAGTCGCTCGCCGCGCACTACGGCGTCGTGCAGCAGCGCGCCCACCACGCGCTGGACGACGCCCGGGTGCTGGCCGAGGCGTTCCGCCCCAGTCTGCGGCGGGCCGCGCGGGAGAATCTGCGGCTGCCGCTGCTGAGCTGCCAGCCGCTGACGGAGTGGTCGGACGCCCCCGCGCCCCGGCAGCGCCCCGCCGCCTCGTCGTACCGCCCGACGTCCTGGCGGCCGTCCCGTAAGCGCCCGGCCTGCCCGTACCCCAATCCGGGGCGCTACGAGGCCGGCGGCCCGCTCGTCCAGGGGATGCGGGTCGCCTTCTCGGGCGACACCTCGGTGGACCGCGAGCTGCTGGAGGACCGGGCGATCGAGGCCGGGCTGCATGTCGCGACGAGCGTGTCCCGGCTGACCAGCCTGCTGGTGACCAACGATCCGGACGCCCAGACCTCCAAGACCAGCAAGGCCGCCGCGTACGGCACGGTCGTGATCGACGAGGCGGCGTTCATGCAGCTGCTGCAGGACGTGCGGCCGGCCGGCCGCGCGGCGCCGCCTGCTTCCGGGTGAAGCCGGCCCAACACACCCGCCGGCGCCTCGCCCCGCGCGGGGCCCGCCCGCACCCTGTGGCGCATGGCACGTTGTGAGGTCTGCGGAAACGACTACGGGATGACGTTCGAGGTGCACGCGCAGGGTGCGGTGCACGTCTTCGACTGCTTCTCCTGCGCCATCCACCGCATGGCGCCGATCTGTGAGCACTGCCGGGTCCAGATCATCGGCCAGGGCGTCGAGGCCGACGGCAAGTGGTACTGCGGCGCCCACTGCGCCCGCTCGGACGGGAGGGTGGGGATCGTCGACCGGGTCTGAACGGCGGGCCGTCCCTCCCCCGGCGACCGCCGGGGGGACCCCGGGCTCGGCGGCCGCGGTGCCCCAGGTACCGTCGAAGCCGTGTACCGCTTCCTGTTGTCCCGGCAGTGGGTGATCCTCACCCTCGTGGGTCTCGTGCTGATCCCCGTCATGATCAAGCTGGGCTACTGGCAGCTGCACCGCCATGAGCACAAGGTGGCGCAGAACCAGCTCATCGCCGCCAGCCTGGCCGCCGAGCCGGTGCCGGTCACCGACCTGACCGCTCCCGGCCGGGACCTGCCGCGGCGCGAGATGTGGCGCACGGTCACCGCCACCGGCACCTACGACACCGCCCACGAGGTCGTGGTCCGCCAGCGCACCGCCGCCGACGAGCAGAGCATCGGCTACTACGTCCTGACCCCGCTGGTCCTCGGCGACGGCGACGCCGTCCTGGTCAACCGCGGCTGGATCTCCGCGGGCAACGACCTCACCAAGTTCCCGGACGTCCCCGCCGCCCCCAAGGGCAAGGTCACCGTGACCGGCCGGATGATGGCCGACGAGACCACCGAGGCCAGCGGCATCAAGGACACCAAGGGCCTGCCCGCCCGCCAGGTCATGCTGATCAACAGCACGGAGCAGGCGAAGCGGACCGGCCGGCCGATGCTCGGCGGCTACATCGAGCAGACCGGCCCCAAGCAGCCGGGCGGCCCGGAGCTGGTGCCCGAGCCGGACCACGACTCCATCGGCCCGCACATGGCGTACGCGATCCAGTGGTGGCTGTTCGCGGGCGCGGTACCGGTCGGCTGGGTGATCCTCGTACGCCGCGAGCGCCGCGACCGCGCGGCGGCCGCGGCGAAGAAGGCCGGCGAGGCCGAGGAAGCCCCCGAGAGCGGTCAGGCCCCGGAAGCCGGGACCGCCCGGGAGTCGGCGGACGCCACGGCGTAGCCCGGACAGCCGTCACCGCCGAGTAGCGCACGCACCCGGTGGGAAGAGCCGCTGAATGCCCCCACGCATCGAGGACTACGCGCTCATCGGCGATCTGCAGACCGCCGCACTCGTCGGCCGGGACGGCTCGATCGACTGGCTGTGCCTGCCCCGCTTCGACTCCGGCGCCTGCTTCGCCGCCCTCCTCGGCGGCAAGGACAACGGCCACTGGCGGCTTTCACCGCGGTCCCCCGAGGCCCGCGCCGAGCGTTCCTACCGCGGCGACTCGCTGATCCTCGACACCGTCTGGCACACCCCCGAGGGCCGGGTCCGGGTCACCGACTTCATGCCGCAGCGCGACCGCGCACCCGATGTCGTACGGATCGTCGAGGGCCTCGACGGCCGCGTCGAGATGCGCGGGGTGCTGCGGCTGCGGTTCGACTACGGGCGGGTGGTGCCCTGGGTGCGGGCCGCCCAGGGCTGCCGGGTCGCGATCGCCGGGCCGGACTCCGTCTGGCTGCGCACCCCCTCCCAAGGCAGTACCTACGGCAAGGACTTCAGCACCCGCTCGGACTTCACCGTCGCCGAGGGCGAGCGCGCCGCGTTCGTGCTGACCTGGCACCCCTCGCACGAGCCCCGGCCGACCCAGATCGAACCGTTCGAGGCGCTGCGGGACACCCTGGAGGACTGGCACGCGTGGTCCGCGCGCTGCCGCTACAGCGGCCCGCACCGCGCGGCCGTGATCCGCTCGCTGATCACCCTCAAGGCCCTGACCTACGCGCCCACCGGCGGCATCGTCGCGGCCCCCACCACCTCGCTGCCCGAGGAACTGGGCGGCGTCCGCAACTGGGACTACCGCTACTGCTGGCTGCGCGACGCCAGCCTCACCCTGGACTCGCTGCTCCAGGCCGGGTATCTGGACGAGGCCGGCGCCTGGCGGGACTGGCTGCTGCGGGCGGTGGCCGGCGCCCCCGACGATCTGCAGATCATGTACGGACTGGCCGGTGAGCGTCGGCTGCCGGAGTCCGAACTGCCGTGGCTGACCGGATACGCCGGCTCCGCGCCCGTACGCATCGGCAACGCCGCCGTGCAACAGCGCCAACTCGACGTCTACGGCGAGGTGATCGACTCCTTCCACATCGCGCGCACGGCCGGGCTGCCGGCCGAGCCGCACGCCTGGAGCATCCAGCGGGCGCTGGTGGACTACCTGGAGTCCACCTGGCGCGACCCCGACGAGGGGCTGTGGGAGATCCGCGGGCCGCGCCGGCACTTCGTGCACTCCAAGGTCATGGCCTGGGTGGCGGCCGACCGGGCGGTGCGGGCGATGGAGGCCGCACCCCATCTGGGCGGGGACCTCGACCGGTGGCGGGCGATGCGCGACGACGTCCACCGGGAGGTGTGCGAGCGGGGCTACGACGCCGAGCGCGGCGCCTTCACCCAGTACTACGGCTCCGCGGAACTGGACGCCGCGACCCTGCTGATCCCCCGCGTCGGCTTTCTGCCGGGGGACGACCCGAGGGTGACCGGCACCATCGACGCGGTGCGCCGGGAGCTGTCGCAGGACGGGCTGCTGCGCCGCTACAGCACCGAGGGCGGGTCGGTCGACGGGCTGCCGGGCGGTGAGGGCGCGTTCCTGGCCTGCTCGTTCTGGCTCGTCGACGCGCTGGCGCTGAGCGGCCGGCGGGCGGCGGCCGACGAGCTGTTCGCACGGCTGCTGGCGCTGCGCAACGACGTGGGGCTGCTCTCCGAGGAGTACGACCCGGTGGCGCGCCGCCAACTGGGCAACTTCCCGCAGGCTTTCAGCCATATCGGCCTGGTGGGGACCGCCTTCGGCCTGCTGGACGGGACACCGGCACACTAGGGCCATGGACCTTGGACTCACCGACCGGACGTACATCGTCACCGGAGCGACCCGCGGCCTGGGCTTCGCCGCCGCCCAGGAGCTGACCGCCGACGGCGCCAACGTCGTGATCACCGGACGCACCCAGGAGAGCGCGGCGGCCGCGGCCGCGAAACTGGGCGAGCGGGCCCTCGGGGCGGCGGCCGACAACGCCGACCCCGACGCCCCGGCGCGCCTGGTGGCGGCGGCCCGCGAGCGCTTCGGCCGCCTGGACGGCGTGCTGATCAGCGTGGGCGGACCGGCGCCCGGCACCACCGCCGACAACACCGACGACCAGTGGCAGTCCGCCTTCGAGACGGTCTTCCTCGGCGCGGTGCGGCTGGCCCGCACCGCCGCCGCCGAACTCGACGAGGGCGGGGTGATCGGCTTTGTGCTCTCCAGCTCGGTGCACGAACCGATCAGCGGCCTGACCATCTCCAACGGCCTGCGCCCCGGCCTCGCCGGCTTCGCCAAGTCGCTCGCCAACGAGCTGGGCCCGCGCGGCATCCGCGTCGTCGGTGTGCTCCCCGGCCGGATCGCCACCGACCGGATGACCCAGCTCGACGCGCTCTCCGGCGACCCCGAGGGCTCCCGCGCCCGCAACTCCGCCGCGATCCCGCTGGGCCGCTACGGCAAGCCCGAGGAGTTCGGCCGCGCCGCCGCCTTCCTGCTGTCGCCGGCGGCCTCGTACGTCACCGGTGTGATGGTGCCGGTGGACGGCGGTTCCCGGCGCAGCTTCTGAGCGGGCGGGCGCTGGGGGGTGGCTAACTGACCCGCTCCGCCCGGTGTTTGACGGCCTGCAGGCGGACCTTCGCCGGCAGCCGGTCGAGCCCGGCGGAGCGGCGGGCGTGGGCCACCGCCTCGTCCGACAGGCGCAGAAGGACGGTCCCCGGGTCGGCGTGCGGTGCGAGGGCCAGCACGGCGCGGACCCGGGGCTCGCCACGGCGGCCGGTGAGCCGGACAGCGGCCCGTTCGACGCCCTCCAGGGACTCCGTTTCGGCGACGAGGACGCCCTCCAGGGCCCTGCCGCGCAGCAGGGCGCCCTCGCCGTCGCCGCTGTCGACGAGGATCGCGTCCAGCCGGTGCCGGCGCAGCTGGACCAGCAGCCACCACAGCAGCAGCACGACGAGAACGGCCAGGGCGGCGATGACGACCGGCCACCACCAGCCCTGGTCCGTCCAGCGGGTGCGCTGGTGCGCGGAGAGCAGCACGCCCTCGGGGCCGGGCCAGGGCCATCCGGCGGGCAGGTCCAGATGCCACTTCGCGGGCAGGCCGAGCCCGCCGAGCAGCACCAGCCCGCCGGTGCCGAGCAGCAGCACACCGGCCAGGCCGATCAGCACCCGGTTGGCCGTCCTGCGGACCTGGCGCATCGCGCTCACCTCTTCTTCGGGCGCCGGACGTGCACGGTCAGCGTGAGCCCGTGGGCCAGGCCCAGCTGTCGCAGGCCGTCGCCGAGCGCGGTGTCGAGGTCGGCGCGGACCTCGTCCAGCGCGCGGAAGTGCGAGACGGCGTGCGCCTTGGCCCTGCGGCGGCCGACGGTCATCCGTACGGACTGGACCCCGGCGACCTCCATGGCGCGGTCGCGCAGCACCAGTGCGGCGGCCGCCCGGTCCAGGCCGGCCCGGACGCCCGGGGCGGCGGGCCGCATCGGCAGCACCTGGCGCAGACCGGGGGTGACGGCCAGCACGATCAGCCAGACGCCGAGGACCACCGCCAGCGCGGCGGCGGCCAGGAGCCAGGGGTCGTCGAGGGGGACGGTGTCCAGTTGGCGGGCGAGCCAGCGGCGCCAGGCCATCGCGGGGCGGTGCGCGCGCACCGCGGCCACGTCGTAGAGCAGCAGGCCCGCGGCGCCCAGCAGGACCAGCGCGACCACGGCGGCCGGCACCCGGCGGGCGGACCACCAGCGCCCGGTCCGGCCGTCGTCGAAGGCCCCGGGCGTCGGCCCGTCGTCCGCTCCCGGCGCCTTGTCGGGCGGCTGGTCGGGCGGCTGATCGCCGAGGGTGGACAGTCGCCGGGTGTCCGCCGGTTCGGCGGCGTCGTCGCTCATCGCACCCTCTCCCGGCCCCTGCCTTCCAGCAGTGGTGAGCGCAGCCGCTCGACCTCCACCGCCACCTCGGGCACCGCCATGCTCGCCAACGCCGTCACCCGTTCGGTGACATGACGACGCACCAGGCGGCACTGGGCGCCGATGTCCGAGGGGTAGCCCAGCTCCACCGCGACCCGTACCCGGGCCTCGCCGAGGTGCTCCCGGTCCTCGCGCCGGTGGACGGTCACCGTCGCATGCGCGTCCGTACGACCGTGCGGGGACTCGGTGCGCAGCGCCTCCCGCGCGGCCTGCGCGGCGATCTTCGCCACCACCCGGTCCGCGATGCTGGTCGCGCCGCGCTCGCCCGCCGGTACGTCAGCGGCAGCGGCCGGCACGGGCCCCGTCGCCACCCGGCCTCACCGCCGCCGGTCGTCGCGGTCGCTGCTGCGGGTGCGGAAGAAGTCGCCGGCCTCCAGGTCCCCGTCCAGGAACTTGCCGGCCACGAAGCCGATCAGGCCCAGCGCCGCCACCACCACGAAGGCGCCGAAGCCGCCGAAGTATCCGGCGAAGCCCAGCGCCATACCGGCCAAAAGGCCGACCACGGCCATGCTCATCGTGCGCTCCTTCGCTGCCGCTCCGGTCGGGCCCGCTCACTGGAGCCGCGGTTCGGCTTCCTCTTCTTCGTCCGCCTCGTCGGGCAGCTTGACGTCGCTGACCGCGATGTTGACCTCGACGACCTCCAGGCCCGTCATCCGCTCCACGGCGGCGATGACGTTCTCCCGGACGGTCCGCGCGACATCGGCGATGGCGACGCCGTAGTCGACCACGATCTCCAGGTCCAGCGCGGTCTGCACCTCGCCGACCTCGGCCTTCACCCCGCGCGTCGCGGTGGCCGAACGGCCGCCGCCACCGGGCACCTTGTCGCGTACGGCGCCGAGCGTACGGGCCAGGCCGCTGCCCATGGCGTGCACCCCGACGACGTCCCGGGCCGCGAGACCGGCGATCTTCTCCACGACACCGTCGGCGATGGTGGTGCGCCCACGGGACGCGGGGTCGCCGCCACCCCTCTTGACCGGTGTCCTGGCCCCCTCTGCGTGCTGCTGGCTCTCGCTCATCGCCGTGTGTCCCTTTCCGCGGGGAGAAGCGGGCCGCCCGCTTCGATCACCACACTAGGCCGGGTGCCCCGGGACCGCTCCGGGGATGTGGCAGCAGAGTGCCCCCACGGCGCCGCCGGGCACACCGGCCTGCCGTACGGGCCGGTCTGCGGCAGGCTGGGGACGTCGCACGGGACGGGCCGGGGCTCCTGCCCAGAAAGGGGTGCGCGGTGAGCGCGAACCAGTTGTCGCAGGCGGTGCGGCAGCAGCTCGGGATCGGGCGGGTGCTGCCGCTGGGCGGGCCCGCGGACGGGTCCTGGATCACCGAGCGGGCGGCCGCGGGGGCGCTGCGCGCGGGCGCCGCGACCCCGGCCGGGGTGCGCATCGGCACACTGCGGCTGTCGGTCGCCGACCCCGGGCACGCGCCCGAACCCGCGGTGCCCGCGCCGCTGAGCGCGCTGCCGCCGGGCCCGCTGCGGATCGAGGCGGACTTCACCGCGGTCGCCGACCGGCCGCTGCCCGCCGTCGCCGACCAGGTCCGCGCGGCGCTGCTGGAGGCGGCCGTCCAGGACCTGGGGCTGGTGGTGGGCGTGGTGGATCTGCGGGTGAGCGGGCTGCTGGAGGCGGGCGAGGAGGCGGCCCCCACGCCGCACGCGCCCCGCCCCGAGCCCCCGGTGGCCGCTCCCGCTGCGGGCGACCGGACCGGTGCGACGCAGGAGGGTCCGGCGGGGATCGCCGTCGTCGCGCGGGGGGTGGCGGGCGTGGCCCGGCTGGCGCCGGCGCTCGGCGGGCCGTCGCGTCCGGTGCGGCTGGCCGAGGGCCATGCGCTGGTCCAGCTGGCGGTCGCGGCCGGTCATCGCGCGCTGGACGTCGCGCACGCCGTACGGGAGGCGGTGGCGGCCGCGCCGGCCGCGCCGTCGACGGTCGCGGTGCTGGTCACGGCCGTGGAGCGGGACTGAACGGGGTGGTACCGGCGAAGCGGTACCCGGCAGGCCGCGGCCGGACGGGAGCCTGCGGGCCGCCCGGCCGGCCGCGCACGCCGGCACGCGCCCGGTGCTACTCCCCCACGCCCGCGAGATCACGCAGCCGGCGCGCCTGGGCGGCCCGCTCGGCGATGCGCTGCTCCTCGTACGTACGGCCGGCGGCGCCGGCCAGCAGGGCCTTGGTCTCGATGACGGCGTCCCGGGGCGGGGCGGTGAGCGCGGCCGCCAGGTCGGCCACCGCGGCGTCGAGCTCGTCCCCGGGCACGACGAGGTTGGCGAGGCCGATCCGCTCGGCCTCCTCGGCGTGCACGAAGCGCCCCGTGGCGCAGATCTCCAGCGCCCGGGCGTAGCCCACCAGCCCGACCAGGGGGTAGGTGCCGGTCAGGTCCGGTACGAGCCCCAGACTGGTCTCGCGCATGGCGAACTGCACGTCCTGCGCGACCACCCGCAGATCGCAGGCGAGGGCGAGCTGGAAGCCCGCGCCGATGGCGTGCCCCTGCACGGCGGCGATGGACACCAGGTCGTTCCGCCGCCACCAGGTGAACGCTTCCTGGTACTCGGCGATCGTGGCGTCCAGTGCGCTGTCCGTGCCGCGCGCCATATCGATGAACGACGGCTCGCCGTCGAAGCCTTCGGGCGTGAACGCCTGCCGGTCCAGGCCGGCGGAGAAGGACCTGCCCTCACCGCGCAGCACCGCGACCCGGACGTTTCCCGGCAGCAGCGAACCCGCCTCGGCCAGCGCCCGCCACATGGCGGGCGACTGCGCATTGCGCTTGGCCGCGTTGGCGAGGGTCACCGTGGCGATATCACCGTCCACGTCGAGCCGCACGCCGTCCTTGTCGAGCAGAGTCATGAGCGCCTCCGAGTCAGCCAGCCGCACCTGCGTGCGTAAGTGACTGAACGGTAACCTCCCGGTCGACGGCTTGGTCGACCGGGGGGACACCGCGGTACCCAAAGGCGCGGCCGTCAGGCCGAGGCGGCCTTCTTGCCCCTTGTGGCTCCACCGCGACCGCGCAGGTTCACACCGGATTCACTGAGCATCCGATGCACGAATCCATAGGAGCGGCCGGTTTCCTCGGCCAGCGCCCGGATGCTCGCACCGGAGTCGTACTTCTTCTTCAGGTCTGCCGCGAGCTTCTCGCGCGCGGCGCCGGTCACCCGGCTGCCCTTCTTCAGAGTCTCGGCCACCCGTGCCTCCTCGTGGGAAGTGCGCTCTGGACTCTCATGATCACCCCTCCCCGGCTTCCTGGCCACCCATTCCACAAGGTTCGGTGCGACATCCTTCGTCGGCGGACACCCGGCCGGCGGGGGCTGAACCTCTCATTCCGGTCTTTCCGAGAGTCACTCGGTCGCGGCGCACCGTGAGAAGCCGCAGGTCAGACGGCATATGGCCGAAAAAAGCATCGGCCGGGCCCCATGGACCCGGCCGGATGCCGCAGACTCGCCGATGTACGAGCCGTTCTCACTCAGATGATGGATCACACGTCGGCCGAATGATCCATGCGGGCTTGATCCCATCGCCCCGACCGCCCCGCGCGACTCCTGCGCCGGGCCGCCGCACCGGTCAGGCCAGCGCGACCAGATCCGCGTAGTCCTGGCCCCACAGGTCCTCGACGCCGTCCGGCAGCAGGATGATGCGCTCGGGCTGCAGCGCGTCCACCGCCCCCTCGTCGTGCGTCACCAGGACCACCGCACCGGTGAAGGTGTGCAGCGCGCCGAGGATCTCCTCGCGGCTGGCCGGGTCGAGGTTGTTGGTGGGCTCGTCGAGCAGCAGGACGTTGGCGGAGGAGACGACCAGCGTCGCCAGGGCGAGCCGGGTCTTCTCGCCGCCGGAGAGCACCCCGGCGGGCTTGTCGACGTCGTCCCCGGAGAACAGGAACGAGCCGAGCGTCTTGCGGATGGCGACCAGGTCCATGTCCGGGGCGGCCGAGCGCATGTTCTCCAGGACCGTGCGGTCCGGGTCCAGGGTCTCGTGCTCCTGGGCGTAGTAGCCGAGCTTGAGGCCGTGGCCGGGGCGGACCTCGCCGGTGTCGGGCTGCTCGACGCCGGCCAGCAGGCGCAGCAGGGTGGTCTTGCCCGCGCCGTTCAGGCCCAGGATGACGACCCGGGAGCCCTTGTCGATGGCCAGGTCGACGTCGGTGAAGATCTCCAGGGAGCCGTAGGACTTCGACAGGCCCTCGGCGGTCAGCGGGGTCTTGCCGCACGGCGCCGGATCCGGGAAGCGCAGCTTGGCCACCTTGTCGGCGGCGCGCACCGCCTCCAGGCCGGCGAGCAGCTTGTCGGCGCGCTTGGCCATGTTCTGCGCGGCGACGGTCTTGGTGGCCTTGGCCCGCATCTTGTCGGCCTGGGAGTTGAGCGCCGCGGCCTTCTTCTCGGCGTTGGCCCGCTCGCGCTTACGGCGCTTCTCGTCGGCCTCGCGCTGCTGCTGGTAGAGCTTCCAGCCCATGTTGTAGACGTCGATCTGCGACCGGTTGGCGTCGAGGTAGAAGACCTTGTTCACGACGGTCTCGACCAGGTCGACGTCGTGCGAGATGACGATGAAGCCGCCGCGGTAGGTCTTGAGGTAGTCGCGCAGCCAGACGATGGAGTCGGCGTCGAGGTGGTTGGTCGGCTCGTCGAGCAGCAGGGTGTCGGAGTCCGAGAAGAGGATCCGGGCCAGCTCGACGCGGCGGCGCTGGCCACCGGAGAGGGTGTGCAGCGGCTGGCCGAGGATGCGGTCGGGCAGGCCCAGGCTGGCGGCGATGGTCGCGGCCTCGGCCTCGGCGGCGTACCCGCCCTTGGTCAGGAACTCGGTCTCCAGGCGCTCGTACTTCTTCATCGCCTTCTCGCGGGTGGCGCCCTTGCCGTTGGCCATCCGGTCCTCGTTCTCGCGCATCTTGCGCAGCACGGTGTCCAGATCGCGGGCGGACAGGATGCGGTCGCGGGCGAGCACGTCCATGTCGCCGGTGCGCGGGTCCTGCGGCAGATAGCCGACCTGGCCGCCGCGGGTGACCGAGCCCGCGGCGGGGATGCCCTCGCCGGCCAGCACCTTGGTGAGGGTGGTCTTGCCGGCGCCGTTACGGCCGACGAGGCCGATGCGGTCGCCCTTGGCGATGCGGAAGGAAGCGGACTCGATGAGGACGCGGGCGCCGGCGCGCAGCTCGAGGCCGGAGGCGGTGATCACGGAAAAAGCTCCAGGGCAGGAAGACGGCGGATTGGACGGGACGGTCCGAGAGCGGGCTGCGCCGTCTAATGAACCCAAAGGAGAACTGCCATGGGAGGCAGTCTAACGGGCCGGTGCAAGTAGTTTTTCCGGACCGCCGCCGGGGGTGCCGCCCGGCGGGGTGCGCCTCGCGGAGACCTGCCCGGAGGCGTCCACGGCCACCGGCCGGCCCCGCTCGGCCACCGGGGCCGGCGGTTCCCGGCGCGCCCGGCCGCCACCGGGCAGGGCGTCGGGCGCGACGGTGCGGCGGTCGTCGTGCGGGGCGGGAGCGCGGGCGGCGGTGGCCGACGGCAGGGTGAGGAGGGCGGCGACGAGGGGGACGGCCACGGGGCACAGGCCGCGCCCGACGCGCCGGCCGGGCGCGGTGGGAGGTGTGGACACCCGGGTCCCCTTCGTCGGAGATCGTCGGATATCTGCCGGTCGAGCGACGAGCGTAGCGACGGACCAAGGGGCCCGGGGAGCGCCCCCGGGGCGACACGGCGGGCGGGCGGCGGCGCGTCCCCCGTTCGGCCGGGGAGCCCGGCGCGCGGCCGGCCGGTGCGGACCGGGCGTTGTCGGACCCCGGTGCCACACTGTGAGGCGGGTCACTCGGACCTGTGAGACCCGTGATCCCCCGACGTGCAGGAAGGGTTCGGTGATCACCATGGCAGGCGCGACGACGGGCGCACCGACGATGTGTCCGACGGTGCTCTACAGGGACGCCCAGGCCGCCATCGAGCAGCTGACGGAGGCCTTCGGCTTCACCGTCGGCGCCAAGTACGAGGGCGAGGGCGGCATGGTGCTGCACGCCGAACTCTCCTACGGCAACGGCGTGGTGATGCTCGGTTCGAAGGGCCGCGGCGGCGTCTTCGACGCGGCGATGGGCGACGCCGGGCCGGCGGGTGTCTATGTCGTGGTGGAGGACACCGACGCGCACTTCGAACGGGCCGAGCGGGCCGGTGTGGAGATCCTGATGCCGCCCACCGACCAGGACTACGGCTCCCGGGACTACATGGCCAGGGACGCCGAGGGCAACATCTGGAGCTTCGGCACCTACGCACCGGGCGGCGTCGGGGCCTGAGCCGCGGCCCGGCCCCGCGCGCCGTCCCGGGTCACGCGCCGCCGGTGTGGACCTGGAACGCCGCCCGGCGGACGGCCTTGGCCAGTGCCGGATCGGGGTGGGCCGCGGCCAGCGCGACCAGCACCTGGACGGTGCGGGGGTGTCCGACGGCGCGCACCTCCGCCAGGAGACGCGGCACGGAGCCCTGGACCGCCGAGTCGAGGTGGCGCACCAGCAGTTGGGTCTCACCGTGGTCGGCGACCGCGGCCGCGGTGTCCACCCACAGCCAGGTCGACTCCTCGCGGGTGAGCACGTCGGGCGCGGTCTCCGGGTCGCCGCCCTCGTGCTCGACCAGCCACAGCAGGGCGTAGGGGCGAAGGCCCGGCTCGTCGGCGGCGGCGCGCACGGCGGGCTCGGCCGGTGCGCCGACCGCGCGCAGCGCCTCGAAGGCCAGGCCGCGCAGCAGCGCGTCCTCGCCGCGGGCCACGGCCAGCAGCTCCTCGACGGCCGAGCCGACGGAGCGGGCGGCGAGCCAGGCGCGGTATTCGGCGCGGGCCGGTCCCGGGGTCAGCCGGGCGCAGCCGCGCAGCATCGCCTCCGCGGACTGCTCGATATGGCCGGCCGGGCTCTGCGCGGCGACACAGATCTGCTCCAGCTTGACCCACACCGACCAGTTGCCCAGCGGCGTCAGCTGCGCCTCGGACGCCTCGTGGGCTCCCTGGTAGGCGTCGCCGTATCCGCCGTCGAAGGACCCGCCCTCGCGGGAGCGGCCCGGCGCGCCGTGCGGCGGCACCAGCGCGCCGACGGTCAGCAGTGCGTCCAGCGCCCAGCCCAGCAGTTCGGCCAGCGACGCCCCCGCGGCGTCGTCGGCCGGTCCCGCCGCCCCGGCGGCGCCGGTGCCCTCGCCGGGTTCCTGCCCGTAGGGGACCTCGCAGCGCTCCGTGCGCAGTTCGCTGACGCGCTGGTCGAGCATGTCGAGCAGCACCGGCAGCCGGACCGGCCCGGCCGACAGATGCAGCAGGGACAGCAGCTGCGGCAGCGCCTCGACGACTTCGGCGACGATGGTGGGACCGGCGCCGGCCGGAGTGGGGCAGGCCAGCGACCAGGCGTCGAAGAGCGCGACCCAGCCGCGCAGCACGGCCGTGTCGTCGCGGTCCCAGGCCCGCAGCCGCCAGCCGGGCCGGGCGAGGCCGTCGTGGAGTTCGACGAGTCCGGCGAGCCGGGCCCGGTCCCAGTCGACGCGGACCTGCTGCGGCGTCAGGCCGAGGGCCTCGGCGGCGCGTTCGACGGCGGCCGTCGGCAGCGCCCCGTCCGGGCCGGCCCGCAGACTGCCGCCGGCGCCCCCGACGCTGTCGGCCCAGCGGGCGAGCCGGGCCGCACCGGCCAGCACGGCGCGGGCCTGTCGGGCCAGCTCCGCGGGCGGCGGGGTGCCCTCGGGCGGGCGGGGTGCCGGGCGCTTGGCCCGGGTTGTCACCGCCCGGCGGGCGGCCGCAACCGGTTGACGGGGGACGAGTCGGAGCCGGGAGTCGCGCGGAGTACGGGACGTCACAGGAGCAGTCTTGCCGCTGACGGCCCGAAAGCCCAATCGGAACCCGGCTTGCGATCTAGTGGAGCGGCGCCATCGCGCCGACCCATCCTGGATGTGGGGAGTTGTCCCCCCGTACGCCCGGACGTCACCAGGACCGCGCCACCGGGGACGCGGCGGGCGGCGCTACATCAGGGGAGTGAGGAAGCGGCGCAGCGCCTCCTCGTAGCCGGCGGGGTCGGCGTTCCACATCGCGGCGTGCGGGGCGTGCGGCACCGCCTGAAGGGTGACCAGCTCCGGACGGCGGGCGGCGAAGGAGCGGGAGGCCGCCCAGGGGGCGATCAGGTCGTCGGGGCCGTGGAAGAGCAGCGTGGGCACGTTCAGCTCGGCCGGGTCGGCGGCGTCCGCCGGCCGGTCCACGGGCATCCCGGTGGCGCCCTCGGCGGCCCGTACGACCAGCGGGAGCAGGGCCCGCGGGGCTCCCCGGGCGGCGGCCAGCGCGCGGACCGTGGCGTGCCGGTCGAGGACGGGCGAGTCCAGGATCAGTCCGCTGATCCGGTCGCGCAGCGCGGAGTGGGCGGCGGCGCGCAGCGCCATGGTCGCGCCGACGGACCAGCCGTAGAGCACGATGTCCCGGGCGCCGTAGCGGACCGCGTAGCGGATCGCGGCGTCCAGATCGCGCCATTCGGTGTGGCCGAGGTGGTTGATGCCGTCGGCGGTGCGCGGGGCGCCGAGGTCGTTGCGGTAGGCCAGGTCCAGTACGGGCAGCCGGTGGCGGTGCAGGAACGGCATCACGACCATGGGGTGCTCGCGGGTGGTGCCCAGGCCGTGCGCGGTGATGACCCAGGTGTCGCGCACGGCGGGGACGAACCACGCCGGGAGGGGACCCAGTTCGCCGGGGATGTCGACGTCGGCGCAGTCGAGGCCCAGGGCGTCGCGGGGGTTGCCGATGTGCACCTGCGGGGTGAGCCGCATCCGTTTGCCCGGCTTGAGGCTGCCGTGGGTGACCCGCTCCAGGCGGCGTACGACGGCGTCGACGGGGTGCGGGGCGCCGTGGACGACGGAGCCGACCACGGCGTGGCAGCCCGCGCCGGTGAGGCCGTAGGTGCCGGGCCGCAGGGCGACCAGACTGCGGGTGAGGGCGATGCGCTCGTCGGTGGCGGAGTGCACGGTGAGGCGGGAGTCGCCGGGGAGGGGCTGGTCGGGCGAGGGTTTCAGGGCGATGTCGCCGGCGTACCGGCCGACCGCCACGGCGGCCGCCCCGGCACCGATCACGGTGGCGGCGGCCACGGCCGCCGCGGTACCCAGACGCACCACACCAGTGTGCGCAGCGGTCCCGGGTGCGGCCACTCGGCGGGGCGGCGGACGGCGGGCTCGGCGGGAGGGCGGCGCGCCGGGCGCGGTGCGGACGGCGCCCGCGGCGGCGGCTTCAGTCCCGGCGCTGGCCGTAGCCGCGCAGCCGCTCGCCGGCCGCCGCCAGCTCGCCGGCCGACAGCAGGCTGGGGGCGCGCCCCGGCACGGACTGCGCGGTGAGCCAGACCCGGCACATCCACTCCAGTTGGGCGGTGCGGTCCAGTGCCTGGTCGAGGCTGTCGCCGTAGGTGAGGGTGCCGTGGTTCTGCAGCAGCGCGCCGGTGCGGTCGCGGAGCGCCTCGAGCAGGTGGGCGGCGAGCTCGTCGCTGCCGTAGAGGGCATAGGGGGCGACGCGCACCGGACCGCCGAGCGCCGCGGCCATGTAGTGGATCGGCGGGAGTTCGGTGACGAGGGTGGAGACGGCGGTGGCGTGCGGGGCGTGGGTGTGGACGACGGCGGTGGCCGTGGTGCTGCGGTAGACCGCCAGGTGCATGGGGAGTTCGCTGGTCGGCCGGAGCGCGCCGATGATCTGGCGCCCTTCGAGGTCCACGGCGGTGGTGTCGCCGGGCCCGAGCCGGTCGTAGGGGACGCCGCTGGGGGTGACCAGGACCAGGTCCTTCAGCCGGCGCGAGACATTGCCCGAGGTGCCGACGACCAGCCCGTCGGCGACGGTTCTGCGGGCGGTGGCGACCAGTTCGCTCCAGGCGGCGGCGAGCTGGTCGGGGTGGTCCTTCATGGGTCCTCCGGCGCGGTGCGGCGAATGCGGATGTGGTCCGCGTCACCGTACGAGCGGGCCGGGGAAGGGTACGCCGGGGGCCCACCGGCCCGCTATCCGCCATTTGGGGACAACTATGACACTGCGGGCGATTGGCCGGATTTAAACCGTCTTGCGACGATCATCCGTTAACGTCGAAACGGATTGCCCTGCGCCCGGCTCCACGGCGGAGCCCTCCGCGTGCCTCCGCGGCTCCGCGGCGACCACCGGGACGACCAGGGCCCGTACGGCGGGTCCGGCCCCAGCTGGCATACCTCAAGAAGTTCGCCGACGGGTGATGCGGAAGTGACGTGAGATACACCTCCGCGTGAACACTGCGGGTGCGTCATCGCCGCGCCCGTCCCAGTTCACTTTCCGTTCACCCACTCTCCGTACGGTCCCGAGCGACACTGACCTTCGAACTGATTGCCTGGGTGAATGGAACACATCACGCTTCTCATCGGGATCGTGATCGTCACGGCCTTGGTGTTCGACTTTACGAACGGCTTCCACGACACGGCCAACGCGATGGCCACCACCATTTCCACCGGCGCCTTGCGACCCAAGACCGCGGTGGCGATGTCAGCGGCACTGAACCTCGTCGGCGCGTTTCTGTCGGTGGAGGTCGCCAAGACCATCTCCGGCGGGATCATCGACGAGAGTGCGGGCATCAGACCTGAAGTGATCTTCGCCGGCCTCGTCGGCGCCATCATCTGGAACCTGCTGACCTGGCTCGCGGGTCTCCCCTCCAGCTCCTCCCACGCGCTCTTCGGCGGTCTGATCGGCGCGACGCTGGTCTCCGTCGGTACGAACGGTGTGCACGGCGGGGCCGTGGTCATGAAGGTCCTGATCCCGGCGGTGGCCGCCCCGATCGTCGCCGGCCTGGCCGCGACGGCCGCGACCCGGCTCACCTACCGGCTGGCCCGCGGCCGCGACGAGGCCGACACCGCCAAGGGCTACCGCGCCGGCCAGATCGCCTCGGCCGCCCTGGTCTCCCTCGCGCACGGCACCAACGACGCCCAGAAGACCATGGGTGTGATCACCCTCGCGCTGATCACCGGCGGCGTCGTCGCCCCGCACGCCGACCCGCCGATGTGGGTCATCGCCTCGGCCGGTCTGGCCATCGCGCTCGGCACGTACCTGGGCGGCTGGCGGATCATCCGCACGATGGGCAAGGGCATCACCGACATCCAGCCGCCGCAGGGCTTCGCCGCCCAGACCGGCGCCGCGGCCACCATCCTGGCCTCCTCCCACCTCGGCTTCGCGCTCTCCACCACCCAGGTCTGCTCGGGCGCCGTGATGGGTTCGGGCCTGGGCCGCAAGGGCGGCGTGGTGCGCTGGTCCACGGCCGGCCGGATGGTCGCCGCCTGGGCACTGACGCTGCCGGCCGCCGGTGCGGTCGCGGCGGGCGCCGCCTTCCTGGCCAAGCAGGGCGACTGGGGCGTGGCCGCGGTGGCGGTCCTCGCGCTCGGCATCTGCGGCGCGATCTGGGCGGCCTCCCGGCGCAAGCCCATCGACCACACCAACGTCAACGAGGGTCCGGCCGCGGAGCCGGTGGGCGTGGTGACCGCCGCGCTGCGCACCGTCAGCCCTCCCCCGGCCGGCCAGCCGGCCCCGCAGGCCGACGCCTCCCAGGACTCCGACGCGCCGGCGGCCGACGCCGACGCTCCCACCTCTCCCGCCCCGCGCGCCCAGGCCGCGACGGTCACCCGCTAGCGGCTCTCACCTAAGGAAAACTGCATGAGCATCGACTGGGCAGCTCTCGGCCAGGTCTTCGGCGTCAGCCTCGTGGTGACGGTCGGGATCGTGGGTCTGTTCACCGTCGGCATCGTCGGCACCTCCGGCAAGTCGGGCCAGGAGGGCGAGGCCGCGGTGGCCACGGCCCCCGGTGCGGGCGCGCGAGCCGGTGCGGTGGCCGCCTTCGCGCTGTGCGCGGCGGCCGTGGCGTACGGCATCTATCTGATCGTCGCCGGCTGACGCGTCCGCCCACGCGGCGGACGAACGGCGACACGGACGACACCCGAGGCGTCCGGTGGAACGCGGCGGCAGGTCCTTTCCGCGCGCGCCGGTGATGATGTTCGCGGCGGCGCTGCCGGTCAGGGTGTCGGCATGGGTGGAGCCGGTGATCGCCTCGATCGAGACCAGCCGGTCGCCGTTTCCCTGGCCCGGCTCGGCACCGCCTGGGGCGCAGCG
>NZ_JBHYJC010000061.1:0-31128 GCF_042749045.1 Streptomyces sp. NPDC059008
CTGCAGGGGGGACCCTGTGGGAGAGTAGGACGCCGCCGAACAAATTTTGAAATAGCCTCGTTCCCCGAGTTTCGACTCGGGGAACGAGGCTATTTTGCGTTCTGGATCCTTGAGCCACACGTAGGTTCTTCGACGCCTCCGGGATTCGGGAGGGGCGGTGCGGCACGGCCCGATGGAGTAGTCGAAACGGCATGGGCCGAATGGGCGCTATCGCTCGTGTGCCTTTGGCGATTGTCTGACGCGGATGGGGAGGGGGATGGGGGCGGCGAAGGGGATTGCTGAGCCTTGTGCTGTGTCTGTGTTCCACCGGTGGCTAGATGGAGCTGGGTGCTGGCCGGCCACCTCGCGCGCTTCCACGATGCTTTCCGGTGCGTTCCTGTCGGGCATCCGCTGTGTAGGAATGCCTGTGCCCCGTCCGTCGCTGGTCATCTCAGGTATCCCGCGGTCGACAGTTGGCGTGGGATGCGATGCTGGCGAGTGCCGTGGCTCCCAGGCCCGTGAGGGGCTTCTATGGGAGGGGCTTGGGGCGGGGCGGTTTTAGAGCCGGCCGGTGGACTTCAGGGTGAGGTAGGCGTCAGCCAGTTCGGGGGCCAGGCGGTCCGGAGTGGCGTCGATGACGGTGATGCCGTGGTGGCGAAGGCGGTCCGCGGTGCGGCGGCGAGCGGCGCGAGTCTGTTCTGCGGCTGCGGCTGCGTAGACGGACTGGGGGGTGTGGCGGCCGGTTGCCATTTCCTCGATGCGGGGATCGGCGACGGCCGCGACGATGAGTTCGTTGCGCTGGGTGAGGCTGGGGAGGACGGGGAGGAGGGCTTCCTCGACGGGGGCCGCGTCCAGGCCGGTGAAGAGCACGATGAGGGACCGGCGCGGGGTGCGGCGGTGGATCGTGGCGGCCAGGCCGCGGGCGTCCGCCTCGACCAGTTCGGATTCGAGCGGAGCGAGCGCCTCGGTCAGTGCCGGGAGGACATCGCGGGCCGCGTGGCCTTGGACGGAGGCGCGTACGCGGCGGTCGTAGGCCAGCAGGTCCACGCGGTCGCCGGCACGGGCGGCGAGGGCGCCGAGGAGCAGGGCGGCGTCCATGGATGCGTCGAGGCGCGGGATGTCGCCGACGCGGCCCGCCGAGGTGCGGCCGGTTTCCAGGACGAGCAGGATGCGGCGGTCGCGTTCCGGACGCCAGGTGCGTACGGCGAGGTCTTGGCGGCGGGCGGTGGCGCGCCAGTCGATGGAGCGGGTGTCGTCGCCGGGGGTGTAGTCGCGGAGGCTGTCGAATTCCGTGCCTTCGCCGCGGGTGAGGATGCTGGTGCGGCCGTCGAGTTCGCGGAGCCTGGCGAGCTTGGCGGGGAGGTGCTTGCGGCTGGTGAAGGGCGGCAGCACACGCAGTGTCCAGGGGACGTGGTGGTTTCCCTGACGGGCTGCCAGGCCGAGCGGGCCGTAGGAGCGGACGGTGACGCGGACCGCGTGGTGGTCGCCGCGGCGGGTGGGGTGCAGCGCGGTGGTGAGACGGCGCCGCTCGGAGCCGGGGATGCGCACCGTGTGACGGGACGCGGGGATGTCCGAGCCGGGGTGGAAGGAGCTCGGGGGCCAGGCGTCGCGGATCGTGGCGCGCAGGGTGCGGCGGCTCGGGTTGGTGAGGGTGAGGTGTGTGTGGGCTTCGCCTGTTAGTCGAACGGTTGTGTCACCTGTGCGGGTGAAATGAAGCTTTCGCACTGGCGCTGCGAGTGCGAGGTCGCACAAAATAGCTATCAGCAGGGCGAGTTGGACGATGAGGATGCCGAGCCAGCTGGGCAGCACGAAGCCGACGAAGAGGGCTCCGACTGCGGAGATGAGGGCGGTGCGTCCGGTGAGGGCCACGGTGTCGTCTTAACGGGGGACGGGGAGATGCGCGAGTACGGCGTTGATCACGGAGTCTGCGGTGACTCCTTCCATCTCCGCTTCGGGGCGGAGCTGCACACGATGTCGGAGCGTGGGAAGAGCAAGTGCCTTGACGTCGTCAGGGGTCACATAGTCGCGGCCGGTCAGCCAGGCCCAGGCGCGTGACGTGGAGAGCAGGGCGGTGGCTCCTCGGGGGGAGACGCCGAGTGCAAGCGAGGGGGATTCGCGGGTGGCACGGCAGATATCGACGATGTAGCCGGTGACTTCGGGGGATACCGAGGTCTTGGCGACCGCTTCTCGGGCGGCGTCGAGGTCGGCGGCGGAGGCGACGGGGCGCAGCCCTGCGGCGCCCAGGTCACGGGGGCTGAAGCCGGCCGCGTGGCGGGTGAGGATGTCGATCTCGTCGTTGCGGGCCGGGAGAGGGACCGTCAGCTTCAGCAGGAACCGGTCGAGTTGGGCCTCGGGCAGCGGATAGGTGCCCTCGTACTCCACGGGGTTCTGCGTGGCTGCCACGAGGAACGGCTCGGGGAGGGGACGGGCGGTGCCGTCGACGGTCACCTGACGCTCTTCCATCGCCTCGAGCAAAGACGCCTGGGTCTTGGGGGGCGTGCGGTTGATCTCGTCGGCGAGCAGCAGGTTGGTGAAGACGGGGCCTGGCTGGAAGGAGAACTCCGCGCTGCGGGCGTCGTAGACCAGCGAACCGGTGACATCGCTGGGCATCAGGTCGGGGGTGAACTGGACGCGCTTGGTGTCGAGTTCGAGGGCGGTCGACAGGGCGCGTACGAGAAGGGTCTTGGCGACGCCGGGGGAGCCCTCGAGGAGCACATGACCGCGGCAGAGGAGTGCGACGACCAGGCCGGTGACGGCGGGGTCCTGGCCGACGACGGCCTTGGCTATCTCGGTGCGCAGGTCCTCGAGGGAGGCTCGGGCGCGGTCAGCGGTCGGGGTGCTCACGGGGGGCGTGCCTCTCTTGGGAAACGATCGAGGATTCGAGTTCGTCGAGTTGGTCCGCGAGGCGGACCAGGGCCCGGTCGTCCACGGGGGCCGGGCCGAACAGGAGGGTGTGGAGATCTGTTCCGGCGTCAGGGGGTGAGGCCATGTGGGCCTGTACGGCGGGGACGAGGACGTCAGGGGTGTGGGCGTGAGCTGGGGACACGCCTGCGAGGGGAGCGAGTCGCGTGCGGGTCGCGGAGCGCAGTACGGCTGAGGCCCGGTCACGGGCGTTGGCCTGTTCGTAGAGACGTGCGTGGCCCTCGGTGGTCTCGGCGGCCGGGACGGTGACGGGGAGCTTTTCCGGCACCAGGGGGCCGAGGCGGCGAGCGCGCCAGAGGGCTGCGAGTACGGCGGCGAAGGCGAGTTGGAGCAGGGCCCAGCGCCAGCCGGAGGGGATGAGGTCGAGGAAGCCGCCCTGGTCGTCCTGGGCGGACGACGGGTCGCTGACGGAGGGGAGGTACCAGACCAGATGCTTGTGGGAACCGAGGAGTTGAAGTGCCAGCGAGGCGTTGCCTTCCTCGGCGAGGTGCTGGTTGTAGAGGAGATCGGCGGAGCCGAGGAGCACGGTGTCGCGGCCGGCGCCGGCGGCCGGCAGGCGCAGCAGGGTGGGCCGGCCGCCGACGGGGTAGCAACGGTCGGTGCCGTCGGCGGGCGTGGCGTAGCGCAGACCACCGAGGAGTGCCTTGCCGGCGCGGCGGGCTTCGGGGAGGGAACAGGCCGGCGGGCTCGGGGAGTTGCCTACGGGGGTGTCGACCTGGACGTGGGGGGCGAAAGTCCCCAGTGCCGAGGTGCCGGGGGCGAGCAGGACGGTGCGTCCGGGGCGGGAGGCGGTCGCGGCGTGCAGGCTCGTCAGCTGGCGCTTCGTCAGTACGTCGGGGTCGGAGACGAGCAGGGTGGTGCCGGGGCCCGACGCGGCGGCGGCCTCCTCGGAGGTCGTCACGACCTGGGTGGAGACACCGCGGGCGGCGAGGAGTTGGGCCAGTGCCCGGCTGCCCGACCGGTCCGCCGAGCGGGGGTCGAGTCGGCCGTGCTGCTCCCCGGACTGCAGGGCCGCGAGGACGATTCCGCTGATGACGAGCAGGAGGATCGCGAGCAGGGGGCCACGCGAGCGGGACCACACCCGGCGGGTCGTGGGGGAGAGCGCGAAGCTGTCCGTGGTGGCCGTGGTCATCCGCGGCTCCTGGTCGCAGTGGCGGCCAGAGTGGGCTTGGCGCGCTGGAGGTCGGCGTCGAGTCCGGTCAGGAGGGCGTATGCCTGCTCCGTGCCGGGGCGGCCGCCGTATGTGACGTCGTCGAAGGTGCGGGCTGCGGTGCGCAGTTGGTCGGCGTACGGGGGGAGTGCCCGGCCGGCTTCGGTGGCCGCCTCGTCGGCGGTGCGGCCGGGCCCGGGGGTGAGCAGGGCGCGCTCTTCGAGGGAGAGGACGATGGCGCGCATGCGGTCCTGGATGGCCTGGTTCCAGTGGCCCGCGGCGGCGTGTCGGTCGGCGGCGGCCCGGTGTTCCACGGCCGTGCGGGGGGTGTCGGTGAAGAGTGCGCCGCCTGTGGTGGGCGTGCGACGTACCGCGCCGAGCCGGAGGCGGAGGGCGACGACCAGCAGCAGGACGAATGCGGCGATGGCGAGGAGCCCGATCCAGCCGCCCGGTGTGGTGCCGGCGGCCGCGCCGAACAACTCGTCGACGCGGTCCCAGAGCCAGTTGAGGGCTTGCTGGATCGGGTTGGGGTCGTGCTGGTGGTACCGAGGATCGGACAGCTCGCGCTCGGCCGCCTCGCGGGCGGGGAGGCGAGGAGTCCGCACGGGTATGTCGTCGTCGGTACGCGCCATGAATCGTCCGAGCGCGGCCATGTTCCCCCCTGTGGTCACCGCATCAGCTTCCGGGAGCGGCGTCGGTGGGGCGCTGCCCGGAATCGTCGGCGGGTGTCGTCGTGGCCGTCGGCGTCTCGTCGGCGGGGGCGTCGGTGCCGTAGCCAGGGAGGCCTGCGGCGCGGGCGAGTTCGAGGTCGAGGGCCTCGCGGCGGATCCGCTGGTCCATGTAGAGGAGCGCGGTGACGCCGGCGCTGATCGGGAAGGTGATGGTGGAACTGATGACCGCGCCGATGCCCAGCACGATCAGAAACGACCAGCCGGTGCCGTCGCTGGTGCCGTTCGCCCACGCCATGAGGCTCTCGCCGCCGATGAGGAAGGCGATGAGGGTGGCCGGGATCTGGATGATGAACTCGACGATGCCGATCAGGAGGTAGGCCAGCAGCTGGGCGCCCAGAACCCGCCACCAGGAGCCCCGTACGAGCTTGGCGGAGCGGCGCATCGATGCGATGACGCCCTGCTTCTCCAGCATCAGCGCGGGGGAGGCGAGGCTGTAGCGGACCCACAGCCAGATGCTCACGACGGTGGCGGCCAGGCCACCGAGCATGGCGAGGAGCAGGCCGATGTCGTGCGTGCCCGTGGCGGCGACGATGACGCCGGGAGCCACGCCGACCGCGAATATCGCGGTGACGATCGCCGGGAGCAGGACGAGCAGGCCGAGCAGGCGGGGGAGTTGGGCGCGGGCGTCGCGCCAGGCCTCCCCGGCGGTCACCGGGCGGCCCAGGACGGCACGGCTGACGACCATGGTGAGCAGACCGGTGGCGATGATCGTGGCGAGCAGTCCGATCGCCGAGGTGATGGCGCTGCCGGCGAGTGTGTCGCCGAGCTGGCGCATGGTGTCGCGGATCGGCGGGACGTTGTCGCTCGAGACGGTGGTCGCGCGGCCGCCGTCCCGGAACCACACCCCGGTGACGATGGTGACGGCGGTCTGCGAGACGACCGCGACGATCAGGGAGATGCCGAGGACGGTGCGCCAGTGGGCGCGCATGGTGGAGACCGCGCCGTCGAGGATCTCGCCGATGCCGAGCGGGCGCAGCGGGATGACGCCCGGCTTGGCCGCCGGCGGCGTCGCGGCCCAGGCGCCGCCCCAAGGAGGCTGCTGGCCGGGGGCCGGTCGGCCGGCCCAGCCGGGATTGCCCGAACTCGGCGACGAGGCGCGGGTGCGGTCGCCGGCCGTGTCCTGACCGCCGCTGCCGTGGGGTCCGCCCTGGCTGGGGATGCCGGCGGGGGCCGACCACTGGCCGGCGGGCGGCTGCTCCTTGGACCAGTTCGGTGGGGTGGGCTGCTCCGCGGGCCCGGGCTGGTCTTCCGACGCCTGGGTGGGCTGCTCCTGAGTGCCGCGGGCCGGCTCGTCGGAGGGCGTGGATCCGGGCGAGGCCCAGCCCGGAGAGTTGTTCATCGTCGCTCCTTCTTACTGTCCGTCCGCCGGGACGGCCGGGGTCCGGGGTCCGCGGTGCCAGTCATCGTGTCATGGCGCCCGGCGTTGTGTACCCGCGCCCTGAGAGTGAGGGGACCTTATGTTCGAGGGCGGGTCGGCGGCAGACTGAGTGGATGGGCGATCAGTACGAGGTATCCGAGACGGGCGCCGGGGCGCTCGCGATCCCGTCGTTGCGCTGGGAGGAGCCACCGGAGGGGCCCGTATTGGTCCTCCTCGACCAGACCCGCCTGCCGGCGGAGGAGGTCGAGCTGGTGTGTACGGACGTACCGGCGCTGGTCCAGGCGATCCGGACGCTGGCTGTGCGCGGGGCGCCGCTGCTGGGCATCGCGGGTGCGTATGGCGTGGCGCTGGCCGCGGCGCGGGGCTTCGACGTGGACGAGGCCGCGCAGGCGCTGGCGCAGGCCCGGCCGACCGCGGTCAATCTGGGGTACGGCGTGCGCCGGGCAGCTGGCGCCTATCGCGCGGCGCTGGCCGGCGGGGCCGATGCCCCGGCGGCGGCGCTGGCCGAGGCCCGGGCCGTACACGCGGAGGACATCGAGGCCAGCGTGGGGATGGCCGAGCACGGTCTGGCGCTGCTGGGCGAGCTGCTGCCGGGCGGCGGTCACCGGATCCTCACGCACTGCAATACGGGCGCGCTGGTGTCCGGGGGCGAGGGCACCGCCCTGGCGGTGGCGCTCGCGGCGCATCGGGCCGGTGAGCTGCGCCGGCTGTGGGTGGACGAGACGCGGCCGCTGCTGCAGGGGGCGCGGCTGACCGCCTATGAGGCGGCGCGGGCCGGCATGGCGTACACGGTGCTGTCGGACGGTGCGGCGGGGTCGCTGTTCGCCGGCGGCGAGGTGGACGCGGTGCTGATAGGGGCGGATCGGATCGCTGCGGACGGTTCGGTGGCCAACAAGGTCGGTAGTTATCCGCTGGCGGTGCTGGCGCGGTACCACCACGTTCCGTTCGTGGTGGTGGCGCCGACCAGCACGGTGGATCTGGAGACCGAGGAGGGGGCGGATATCGAGGTGGAGCAGCGGCCGGGACAGGAAGTGACGGAGTTCTCGTTGCCCTGCACGCAGGGGTCCGCGGCAGTCGCGGGCGGCGCCATATCGGTGGCTCCGTTGGGCGCGCAGGCCTACAACCCGGCCTTCGACGTCACTCCGCCGGAGCTGGTGACGGCGATCGTGACGGAGGCCGGAGTGGTGTCGCCGGTGACCCGGGAAGCGCTCGCCGAGGTGTGTTCCACATCACGATGGAGAAAGTCACGATCAGGTAATGGGATGATGGCCAAATGAAGGGACGCGTCCTGGTCGTCGACGACGACACCGCACTGGCAGAGATGCTCGGCATCGTGCTGCGCGGCGAAGGCTTTGAACCGTCGTTCGTGTCGGACGGTGACAAGGCCCTGGCTGCCTTCCGCGAGACCAAGCCCGATCTTGTGCTGCTCGACCTGATGCTGCCCGGGCGGGACGGTATCGAGGTGTGCCGGCTGATCCGGGCGGAGTCCGGCGTGCCGATCGTCATGCTGACGGCCAAGAGCGACACGGTGGATGTGGTGGTCGGGCTCGAATCGGGCGCGGACGACTACATCGTCAAGCCGTTCAAGCCCAAGGAGCTGGTGGCCCGGATCAGGGCGCGGCTGCGGCGTTCGGAGGAGCCTGCCCCCGAGCAGCTGGCGATCGGTGACCTGGTCATCGACGTGGCCGGCCACTCGGTCAAGCGGGACGGTCAGTCGATCGCGCTGACCCCGCTGGAGTTCGATCTGCTGGTGGCGCTGGCGCGCAAGCCGTGGCAGGTCTTCACACGTGAGGTGCTGCTCGAGCAGGTCTGGGGCTATCGGCACGCCGCCGACACCCGGCTGGTCAATGTCCATGTGCAGCGGCTGCGCTCCAAGGTCGAGCGGGATCCGGAGCGTCCGGAGATCGTGGTGACCGTGCGCGGGGTCGGCTACAAGGCCGGGCCCAGCTGAGATGGTCCGGGACGGTTCGACCCCGGAGGGAAAGCGGGGGCGCACCGTCGGACCGGCGGGTGATATGTCCTTTTCGAGTAAGTTGTCTGCTCGATTGCTGCGCGGTGGGCAGCTGCTGCCCGACGGCGCCGTGAGCGGGCCGGTCCACCCCCTGCTGCGGCTCTTCAGCCGCTGGGTACGCCGGCCGCTGCTGCCCGCCCTGCGGCTGTGGCGCCGCAACATCCAGCTGCGCGTGGTGGCGACCACGCTGCTGATGTCACTCGCCGTGGTCCTGCTGCTCGGCGTCGTGGTCGTCGGACAGGTCCGCAACGGCCTGCTCACGGCCAAGGCGCAGGCCGCGCAGAGCCAGGCGGTGGGCGGCTTCGGCGTCGCCCAGAAGATGGCCGACGGCGCCGACGACACCCGTAGCGACGACGCCGCACGCACCGGCAACCGCGGCACCCAGGACTCCGCGACCTGGCTGACCGGCCTGGTCGAACAGCTCGCCAGCGGCGGCCAGGGCGTCTTCTCGGTCGTGGCGCTCAGCTCCGACTCCGACGAACCGTTCGGCGACTCCAGCCCCGGCACCCGCGGGCCGCGCGCCTCCGGAGACGTCGACCCCGAGCGCAGCGTGCCCGCCGAGCTGCGGCGGAAGCTGGACACCAAGTCCGGGACGTTCCGCCAGTACACCCAGATCAAGCGCATCGGGTCGGACGACGGCGTCCCGGCGCTGATCATCGGCAAGCGGCTCAACGACGTCAACAGCAACCAGTACCAGCTCTACTACCTCTTCCCCTTCAGCCAGGAAGCGGAGTCGCTCAAGCTCGTGACGGGGACGCTCGCGACGGCCGGGGTGTTCGTCGTGATCCTGCTCGGCGCGATCGCCTGGCTGGTCGTCCGGCAGGTCGTCACGCCCGTACGGATGGCCGCGGGGATCTCCGAGCGGCTGGCCGCCGGCCTCCTCCAGGAGCGGATGAAGGTCACCGGTGAGGACGACATCGCCCGGCTCGGCGAGTCCTTCAACAAGATGGCGCAGAACCTCCAGGTCAAGATCCAGCAGCTGGAGGAGCTGTCCCGGATGCAGCGCCGCTTCGTCTCCGACGTCTCGCACGAGCTGCGCACGCCGCTGACGACCGTACGGATGGCGGCCGACGTCATCCACGAGGTGCGCGACGAGTTCGACCCCGCCACGGCACGCTCCGCCGAGCTGCTGCGCGGCCAGCTCGACCGCTTCGAATCGCTGCTCGCGGAGCTGCTGGAGATCAGCCGGTTCGACGCGGGCGCGGCCGCGCTGGAGGCCGAGCCGATAGACCTGCGCGATGTGGTGCACCGCGTCATCGAGGGCGCCGAGCCGCTCGCCGAGGCGAAGGGCACCCGCATCCTGGTGCGTGGCGCCGAGCAGCCCGTCATAGCCGAGGCCGACACCCGACGGGTGGAGCGGGTGCTGCGCAACCTCGTCGTCAACGCCGTCGAGCACGGCGAGGGCCGGGACGTCGTGGTGCGGCTGGCCTCCGCGGGCAGCCGCAGCGGCGGCGCGGTGGCCGTCGCGGTGCGCGACTACGGCGTCGGCCTCAAGCCCGGCGAGGCCACCAGGGTCTTCAACCGCTTCTGGCGCGCGGACCCGGCCCGGGCCCGGACGACCGGCGGTACGGGACTCGGCCTGTCCATCGCGGTCGAGGACGCCCGGCTGCACGGCGGCTGGCTCCAGGCCTGGGGCGAGCCGGGCGGCGGCTCGCAGTTCCGGCTGACCCTGCCCCGTACGGCCGGCGAGCCGCTGCGCGGCTCCCCGATACCCCTGGAGCCGGAGGACTCACGACGCAACCGCGGGCTGGACGAGACGGGGCAGCCGCGCGCCGGGGCGGGGCGCAAGGCGTCCACGATCCCGGTCCAGGCACGGTCCTCGCAGTCCGGAGGCGCACAGCCGCTCGCCGCGGAACCGCGGGCGATGGCCCGTGCGACCGCCGATCCCACGGCGCTGCCCGGCAGCGGCGCCCGTGTGATGCCGCAGCGCGCGGGCGTACGAAACGGGGAGACGGAGCGCGACAAGAGTGCCCGCACCGACGTGCCGGCCGGTGACGGCGAGGCGGAGCGGGAGACCGGACAGGGCGTGGAATCGGAGGACGGGCTGCGTGGACACTGAGCGCGGAAGCGAGCGCGTAGTGGCGCCCACGTCCCGTACGCGCGCCCGCCGGGGAGCCGGCCGGGCGCGCAAGCTGACCCTGCTCGGCTGCGCGGCGGCGCTGCTGGCCGGATGCGCGTCGATGCCGGACAGCGGGGAGGTCACGGCGGTCGACCAGTCGCCGCGCTCCGAAGGCGACTCGCAGGTGCGGGTCTACGGCGTGCCCCCGCAGGACGGCGCGCAGCCGACCAACATCGTGCGCAGCTTCCTCGACGCGACGACCAGCGACGAGGCCGATTTCCGTACGGCCACGCAGTATCTGGCCAAGTCGGCGAAGCGGACCTGGCGGCCCTTCCAGGTCACCAAGGTGCTCCAGGAGCGGCCCAAGCCCGAGCCGAAGGTGCAGCCCAACCGCGAGGACGTCAACGGCTACACCGTCACGCTCTCCGGCAGCCAGGTGGCGTCGGTGGACGACCACCACGCCTACACCCCGCAGGAGAAGCCGTACCGCCAGACGATCCACCTCATCAAGGAGGAGGGTCAGTGGCGGATCGACCGGCTGCCCGACGGGCTGGTGCTGGGACTGTCCGACTTCCAGCGCATCTACCGCTCCGTCAACAAGTACTACTTCGCCTCCTACAACTCGGAGTCCGAGGAGCCGAAGGCGAGCCGCAACGTGCTCGTCGCCGACCCGGTCTACCTGCGGCAGCGAATAAAGCCGATCACGGCCAGCGTGGAGGCGCTGCTGTCCGGGCCCACCGACTGGCTGAACCAGGTGACCACCTCGGAGTTCCCCCGCGGCACCCGGCTCGCGGCGCATGATCTGGCGCTGGACGACTCCAACGCGCTGCGGGTCAAGCTCAGCAAGGCGGCGGTGAACACCGACACCACCCAGTGCAAGCGGATGGCCGCTCAGCTCTTCTTCACCGTCCAGGACATGACACGCGCCTCGAAGATCAGCGAGGTGGAGCTCCAGGACGACGGCGGCAACTCGCTGTGTGTGCTGTCCCAGGACCAGGCCGAGCGCGACTTCGCCCCGCCGCAGCGCACCGGGCGTACCCCCAAGGAGTACTTCATCGACGCCGACCACAAGGTCGTCGCCATGTCGGACTCGGCGACCGAACCGACGCCGGTGCGCGGTCCGTTCGGTACGGGCAGCACCCCTCTGCGCTCGGTCGCCATCTCGCGCGGCGAGAACGCCGCGGCCGGCGTCTCCAACGACGGCCGGTCGCTGTACGTGGCCGCCATGGAGGACGGCGTCGAGCGCGGCGGAGCGCTGCTGACCAGCACCGGCTCGGCCAAGCACGCCGACGAGGGGCTGACCGCGCCGAGCTGGGACGGTCTGGGGGACCTGTGGATCGCGGACCGCGACGCCCACGGCTCCCGGCTGCTGCGGATACGTGAGGGCAAGGGCGACCCCGAAGAGGTCGCGGTGCCCGGTCTCGGCGGGCGACGGATCAAGGCGATCAAGGTGGCCGCGGACGGTATCCGGATCGCGGTCCTGGTGGAGGACAAGGGGCGGACGACGCTCCAGCTCGGCCGGGTCGAACGGAACGGAAGCTCGGCGCATCCGGTGCTGTCCGTGCAGGAACTGCGACCGATCGCCCCTCAGTTGGAGGACGTGGTGGCCGCGTCCTGGGCGGGCGGCAGCCGGCTGGTGGTCGTCGGGCGGGAGTCCGGCGGGGTGCAGCAGATGCAGTTCATGGAGACCGACGGCTCGGCGTCCAACGCGCAGACGCTGCCCGGCGTCAACGGCGTCAAGGCGGTCGCCGCCTCGGAGGACGAGACCAGACCGCTGATCGCCGACGCCACCGAGGGCATCGTCCGGCTGCCTCCGGACGCGAACTGGAAGACCGTGGCGAAGGACGGGACGGCGCCGGTCTATCCCGGATGACGCCGGTCCATCCCGGATGACGGGGTGGTCGGGTGACGTGACGAGGCGACCGGGTGGCCGGGTGAACGGGCGAGCAGGTGGCCGCCATGGCGGGCTGGTCGCGTGGGCCCGGGTGACACGGTCACCCGTTCCGCGGACGGACGGTCTGCGCGGCGGGCGGCCCTGGTCTGCCGGAGGTTCCGGCCGGCTACGGGCTCGGCCCGCTCGACGGCCTGGGCCAAGGGACCATGCCGCTGACCTGCATCAACAGCCCGCTGGACCCGGGCCCCGGGCGCTCCACGAGGTTATCCACAGGGGTGGCGGCCGGACGTGGACGGCAGGAAAGTGGAGCCATGCAGGGGGTGTGGCGCGAACTGGCCGGTCTGATCCTGCCGGTCGCCTGTGCGGGGTGTGGTCGCCCGCGTACGGAGCTGTGTGAGGGGTGCCGCCGGGCGCTCGCGCGGGACGGGCGCGGGGCGCGGCGGGTGCGGCCGCGGCCGGAGCCGGCGGGGCTGCCCCGGGTGTGGGCGGGTGCGCCGTATGCCGACGAGGTGCGGGCCGTGCTGCTGGCGCACAAGGAACGGGGCGCTATGCGGCTGGCCGGGCCGCTGGGGGCGGCGCTGGCCGGGGCGGTGCGGGGGCTGCGGCCCGGCGGCGGGCCGCTGCTGCTGGTGCCGGTGCCATCGGCCCGCAGGTCGGTGGCCGGGCGGGGCCATGATCC
This sequence comes from Streptomyces sp. NPDC059008, assembly GCF_042749045.1. NCBI lineage: Bacteria > Bacillati > Actinomycetota > Actinomycetes > Kitasatosporales > Streptomycetaceae > Streptomyces > Streptomyces sp. NPDC059008. The sequence continues at coordinate 12,804 of NZ_JBHYJC010000061.1, forward strand.
GGTGCGCCGGATCGCCCTGGCGGCGGCCGGTGCGCTCAGGAGGGCGGGGGTGGGGGAGGGGGCGGGGGCCCGGGTCCTCCCCGTACTGCGCCAGCGGCGCGCCGTCGCCGACCAGGCGGGCCTCAGCGCCCGGCAGCGGCTGGCGAACGTCACGGGTGCGCTGGAGGTGCGGGGCGGGGCTGCCAGGCTGCTCACGGGGCAGCCAGTGGTGCTGGTGGACGATCTGGTGACTACCGGAGCCACGCTGGTCGAGGCGGCGCGGGCGGTAGCGGCGGCCGGTGGCCGGGTGACCGGCGCGGCCGTCGTGGCGGCGCCGGTCAGTGCTTTCGAAAATCGATGTGCACCGCGCGGTCTTCCGGGGAATGGAATTCCCACATGATCGGTAGTTGGCTGGGAAAAGTCACCCAAACGGAGCTGAGGGCTCCGAGGGGGTGCCGACATCCGCCCAGGAGAGCTATGTTCGGTTGTGAGGACTTGGCGGATGTTTTGCCTCGGATGTCGCGATGAATGCGTTCAGGGGCGTTTGCAGCGACCCTGAAAACGGGGGGCGTGGAGATCTTGTCGTCGGGGGAGGAGGAGGTGAAAGTCGCCAAGTCCGAGGCTTCGGCAACTACCGGAGCCTGGTGCAAGAAGGAATTGCTCCGCCGGATGAGCGGAGCGATCCGGGAACGGAGTTCTGCGTGGACATCGTCGTCAAAGGCCGCAAGACCGAGGTGCCCGAGCGGTTCCGCAAGCACGTGGCCGAGAAGCTGAAGCTGGACAAAGTCCAGAAGCTCGACGCCAAGGTGATCAGCCTGGACGTCGAGGTGTCCAAGGAGCCCAACCCGCGGCAGGCCGACCGTTCCGACCGAGTGGAGATCACGCTCCGCTCCCGTGGCCCGGTGGTCCGGGCCGAGGCGGCCGCAGCCGATCCGTACGCCGCGCTGGACCTGGCAACCGCCAAGCTGGAGGCACGGCTGCGCAAGCAGCACGACAAGCGCTTCTCACGTCGCGGCAACGGCCGCATTCCGGCGAGTGAGGTCGCCGTGAGCGTGCCGGACGCCGCGAGCCTGAACACCAACGGCGAACTCGCCACCGAAGCCGATCAGACGGTGCCGACCACGAGGATGGGGTCGATCGACGTCCAGGGCGAGGGTCCCCTGGTCGTCCGGGAGAAGACCCACTCGGCCGCACCGATGACGCTCGACCAGGCGCTCAACGAGATGGAGTTGGTCGGACACGACTTCTATCTCTTCGTCGACGCCGACACCAAGCTGCCAAGTGTCGTCTACCGGCGGCACGCATACGACTACGGCGTCATCCACTTGAACCCCGACTCGTTCGGGGAGGAGGAGCCCGGCGGCGCAGGCGGCGCGCTGGGCGGCTGAACCCCACCCGCTCGGTGCCCCCGGCGTACGCCGGGGGCACCATCGTGCCCGGAGAAAGCAGGAGTTGAAGCCGTATAGTGTTTGTGCCAGCCAGGGAGTTCGTGGACGCGAAACGGCGACACGCCGGGGAGACGGTCGTATGGCATTGATCGGGCTGGTCGCAGGGGGCTGTTGTCAACCAGCCTTATTTCCAAGCTCCGGCCTCTCGGCCGAGTAGTTGACGGGGAGGATCAATGGGGGACAGTTTCGGTCCCGTGCGCGGTGACGCGGACGACGACGAAAGTGGTGTCGGGGGCGACGAGCGGGCCGTCAGTGTGCCGCGCAAGGAGCCGATCCGGGTCCTGGTGGTGGATGACCACGCGCTTTTCCGGCGAGGGCTGGAGATCGTGCTGGCCCAGGAAGAGGACATCCAGGTCGTCGGTGAGGCGGGGGACGGCGCGGAGGCGGTCGACAAGGCCGCGGATCTGCTGCCCGACATCGTGCTGATGGACGTACGGATGCCCAAGCGCGGTGGGATCGAGGCGTGCACCTCCATCAAGGAGGTGGCCCCCAGCGCCAAGATCATCATGCTGACGATCAGTGACGAAGAGGCCGATCTCTACGACGCGATCAAGGCCGGCGCCACCGGCTACCTCCTCAAGGAGATCTCCACCGACGAGGTGGCGACCGCGATCCGGGCCGTGGCGGACGGTCAGTCGCAGATCAGCCCGTCGATGGCGTCCAAGCTCCTGACGGAGTTCAAGTCGATGATCCAGCGGACGGACGAGCGCAGGCTGGTGCCGGCGCCCCGGCTCACCGACCGCGAGCTGGAGGTCCTCAAGCTGGTCGCCACGGGCATGAACAACCGCGATATCGCCAAGGAACTCTTCATCTCCGAGAACACGGTGAAGAACCACGTCCGCAACATCCTGGAGAAGCTCCAGCTGCACTCCCGGATGGAAGCGGTGGTCTACGCGATGCGGGAGAAGATCCTCGAGATCCGCTGAGCGGCCGGCGGGCCGACCGGGCCGGCGGCCGACCAGCCGGGTGTGTCCCCGCGGGCCCAGCCGGTCAGCCCTGCGCGGTCAGCTCGGTGCGCAGGGCGGCGGCCAGCCGGGCGTCGTCGCAGCGCTCCACGCGGACGGCATCGCAGCCGACCCACGCCGCGGCCTCTCGGAGCGCCTGCGCCATCGGGGCGACGGCCTTGTCGTTCTGCAACGAGACCTGGCGGGCGACGAGGGTGGTGCCCTCACGGGCCGGGTCGACCCGGCCCACCAGTCGGCCGCCGGCCAGCAGGGGCATCGCGAAGTAGCCGTGTATCCGCTTGGGGCGGGGGACGTACGCCTCCAGACGGTGGGTGAAATCGAAGATCCGCTCCGTGCGCGGCCGGTCCCAGATCAGGGAGTCGAAGGGCGAGAGCAGGGTGGTGCGGTGCCGGCCGCGGGGCGCCGAGGCCAGCGCGGCGGGATCGGCCCAGGCGGGCTTTCCCCAGCCCTCGACCTCGACGGGGACCAGACCGGAGTCCGCGACGACGGCGTCGACCTGCTCGCCCTTGAGGCGGTGGTAGTCGGCGAGGTCGGCGCGGGTGGCCACCCCCATGGCGGTCCCGGCCTGGGCGACCAGGCGGCGCAGGCACTCGGCGTCGTCCAGATCGTCGTGGAGCAGGCTGCCTGGGACGGCGCGCTCGGCGAGGTCGTAGACGCGCTTCCAGGCGCGGCGCCGCGTACAGACCACGTCGCCGGTGTCCAGCAGCCACTCCACCGCGATCTTGGTCTCGGACCAGTCCCACCATTCGCCCCCGTTGCGGCCGCCGCCCAGCTCCGAGGTGGTCAGCGGGCCGTCGGCCCGCAGGCGCTCCAGGACGGCGGCGCAGGAGCGCTCGGAATCCTGCATGACATGCCAGCGGTGGCCCTTGGCGCGCCGGGCGCGGCGCCGGAAGGCGAAGTGCGGCCACTCCTCGATGGGCAGGATGCAGGCGGCGTGCGACCAGTACTCGAAGCTGTGGGGCCGGGCCGCCGACGCGCCGGCGGGAGCCTCGGCCCAGTACGCGGCCTCGACGGCCGGGCGTCCGACGGCGCCGAGGCGGGCATAGGGCACCAGCTCATGGGAGCGGGCCAGCACCGAGATCGTGTCCAGCTGCACCGCGCCCAGGGCCCGCAGCACTCCGCGCACCCCCGCCCGGCGGTCCGGGGCGCCCAGCAGGCCCTGGGCCCGCAGGGCCAGGCGGCGGGCGTCGTCGCGGGACAGGCTCGTCACGGGCTGCGGCAGAGGCGATGGCTGCGTCACGGCGGTCATGCGGCACAGCGTAGGGGCGGGCACTGACAGCGGGCGCCGACCGCGGCCCGGGGCCCGGGGAAGGGCCGCGGGACGCGGTCGGCCGGCGCCGCGCGGCGTTTCAGCCGGAGTAGGGCAGGTACGGCGTGGTGTCCGGCGGGCCGGACGGTCCGGGCTCCGCGTCGCCCAGGTCGGAGGGGAGCAGCGAGCCGATCCAGACGTCCCGGCGGGTGCCCTCGTGCAGCAGCTTGGCGCGCAGGGTGCCCTCCCTTTGGAAGCCGAGTCTGCGGGCGACCGCCCAGGAGCCGTCGTTGCCGGCCTCCGCGAGCCACTCCATGCGCTCCACGCCCAGATCACGAAAGGCCCAGTGCAGCACCGCGCGGGCCGCCTCGACGGTGTACCCCCGGCCGCGCTGCTCCTTGGCGGTCCAGAAGCCCAGCTCGGCCTGTCGCTCCGGGGTGCGCAGACGGTCGAGGCGTACCAGGCCCATCGCGCCGACCAGCGAGCCGTCCGCCTTGGTGACGACGGCGAAGTTGTAGCTCGTGTCGTCGCGCCAGCCCTCGGGGGCGATCGCCCCGACGAACTGCTCCGCGTCCCGGTGGCTGTACGGCGAGGGGACGCTCGTCCAGCGCGGGATGTCGGGCTCCTGGCAGGCGGCGTGGACCGCGGGTGCGTCGGACGGCTCGAAGGGCCGCAGCACGAGGCGCTCGGTGGTGAGGGTGAGGGGCATCATGAGGGTGAGTCTGCTGGGTCGTGGGAAGGGCCGCTAAGGATTTTCGCGTGATTCCCGGCACCTGCCCGGCACCTTCTCGCGGCCTTGTGCGTTCACGTGGCGAGGGGATAGCGGGGTTCGCGGCGGCGGACCTCCCGGCCCGGCGGCGTCCTCCTTTACGATGGCCGTTGCGGCGGGGCCTGCCCCCTTGGAAATATGCCGCGCCCGCGCACTCGACCGTGCAGGCCCGACCGGCAAGGAGACCAGCCCAAGTGTCCGTCTTGACGAAGATCATGCGTGCAGGCGAAGGAAAGATCCTGCGCAAGCTGCACCGCATCGCGGGCCAGGTCAACTCCATCGAGGAGGACTTCGCGGCCCTCTCCGACGCTGAGCTGCGGGCACTCACGGACGAGTACAAGGAGCGGTACGCGGACGGCGAGAGCCTCGACGACCTGCTGCCCGAGGCGTTCGCGACGGTCCGCGAGGCCGCCAAGCGAGTGCTCGGCCAGCGCCACTACGACGTCCAGCTGATGGGCGGCGCGGCCCTTCACATGGGGTACGTCGCGGAGATGAAGACCGGTGAGGGCAAGACCCTGGTCGGCACCCTCCCCACGTACCTCAACGCGCTGTCCGGCAAGGGCGTCCACCTGATCACGGTCAACGACTACCTGGCCGAGCGCGACTCCGAGATGATGGGCCGGGTCCACAAGTTCCTGGGCCTGACGGTCGGTTGCATCCTCGCCGACATGACGCCCGCCCAGCGCCGTGAGCAGTACAACTGCGACATCACCTACGGCACGAACAACGAGTTCGGCTTCGACTACCTGCGCGACAACATGGCCTGGTCGCAGGACGAACTCGTCCAGCGCGGCCACAACTTCGCGGTCGTCGACGAGGTCGACTCGATCCTCGTCGACGAGGCCCGTACGCCGCTGATCATCTCCGGCCCGGCGGACTCGGCCACCAAGTGGTACGGCGACTTCGCCAAGCTGGTGCAGCGCCTCAAGAGGGGCGAGGCCGCCAATCCGCAGCGCGGCATCGAGGAGACCGGCGACTACGACGTCGACGAGAAGAAGCGCACGGTCGGCATCCACGAGTCCGGTGTCAGCAAGGTCGAGGACTGGCTGGGCATCGACAACCTGTACGAGTCGGTCAACACCCCGCTCGTCGGTTACCTCAACAACGCGATCAAGGCCAAGGAGCTGTTCAAGAACGACAAGGACTATGTCGTCATCGACGGCGAAGTCATGATCGTCGACGAGCACACCGGCCGTATCCTCGCCGGCCGCCGCTACAACGAGGGCATGCACCAGGCCATCGAGGCGAAGGAGGGGGTGGAGATCAAGGACGAGAACCAGACGCTCGCCACGATCACCCTGCAGAACTTCTTCCGCCTCTACAGCAAGCTCTCCGGCATGACCGGTACGGCCATGACCGAGGCCGCCGAGTTCCACCAGATCTACAAGCTCGGCGTGGTCCCGATCCCGACCAACCGCCCGATGGTCCGCATGGACCAGGCGGACCTGATCTACCGCACCGAGCCGGCGAAGTTCGACGCGGTGGTCGAGGACATCGTCGAGAAGCACGCCAAGGGCCAGCCGATCCTGGTGGGCACCACCTCCGTGGAGAAGTCCGAGTACCTCTCCCAGCAGCTCAACAAGCGCGGGGTGCCGCACGAGGTCCTCAACGCCAAGCAGCACGACCGGGAGGCGTCGATCGTCGCCCAGGCCGGCCGCAAGGGCGCCGTGACGGTCGCCACCAACATGGCCGGCCGTGGTACCGACATCAAGCTCGGCGGCAACCCCGACGACCTGGCCGAGGCCGAGCTGCGCCAGATGGGCCTGGACCCGGTCGAGCACGTCGAGGAGTGGGCGGCCGCGCTGCCCGCCGCCCTGGAGCGCGCCGAGGCCGCGGTCAAGGCGGAGTTCGAGGAGGTCAAGGAGCTCGGCGGGCTGTATGTGCTCGGCACGGAGCGGCACGAGTCGCGCCGGATCGACAACCAGCTGCGCGGTCGCTCCGGCCGTCAGGGCGACCCCGGCGAGTCGCGGTTCTACCTCTCCCTGGGCGACGACCTGATGCGGCTGTTCAAGGCCCAGATGGTCGAGCGGGTCATGGCGATGGCCAACGTGCCGGACGACGTCCCGATCGAGAACAAGATGGTGACGCGGGCGATCGCCTCCGCCCAGTCGCAGGTCGAGCAGCAGAACTTCGAGACGCGCAAGAACGTCCTGAAGTACGACGAGGTGCTCAACCGTCAGCGCGAGGTCATCTACGGCGAGCGCCGTCGCGTCTTGAAGGGCGAGGACCTGCAGGAGCAGATCAAGCACTTCATGGACGACACCATCGACGCCTACATCCAGGCGGAGACCGTCGAGGGCTTCGCCGAGGAGTGGGACCTGGACCGGCTGTGGGGCGCGTTCAAGCAGCTCTACCCGGTCAAGGTGACCGTCGAGGAGCTGGAGGAGGAGGCCGGCGACCGCGCGGGCATCACCGCAGAGTTCATCGCCGACGCCGTCAAGGACGACATCCACGAGCAGTACGCCGCCCGTGAGGAGCAGCTCGGCTCGGACATCATGCGCGAGCTGGAGCGCCGGGTCGTGCTGTCCGTCCTGGACCGCAAGTGGCGTGAGCACCTCTACGAGATGGACTACCTCCAGGAGGGCATCGGCCTGCGGGCGATGGCCCAGAAGGACCCGCTGGTCGAGTACCAGCGCGAGGGCTTCGACATGTTCACCGCGATGATGGAGGGCATCAAGGAGGAGTCCGTCGGCTACCTGTTCAACCTGGAGGTCCAGGTCGAGCAGCAGGTCGAGGAGGTCCCGGTGCAGGAGGCCGAGCAGGAGGCGGTGCCCGCCGGCGCGGGACGCCCCGAGATCCACGCCAAGGGCCTGGAGGCGCCGCAGCGGCCGGACCGGCTGCACTTCACCGCGCCGAAGGTGGACGGTGACGGCAGCGTCATCGAGGGCGACTTCATCAGCGACGAGGAGGCCGGCGGCCCGGCCCGCTCCGAGGCGGACGGGCTGACCCGCGCGGAGCGGCGCAAGGCCCAGAAGAGCGGCGGTCGCCGCCGCAAGAAGTAGGCGCAAGGCGTGGCTTCGGCAGTTCGTGCCGGGGCCGCGCAGCAGCGGGGCGCCCCGGCCGGAGCACGGCCGGGGCGCCTTTGCCGTGTGCGGTGGTCACGGTGCCGGGCTCGGCAGGGCCGGAGCCGGGCCGATGTCCAGCGCGGCGCACCGCCACCGCGCGTCGGCGCCCAGCTCCAGCCGGAAGGCCAGGGCCCGCAGCCGCTCACCCGCCGTGATCCGGGCGAACGCCTCGATGACCCCGCTACGCGGCCGGCACAGTCCGCACTCGCGCACGGTCGGGACCGGGCCGCGCCGCCCCGGGCCGGGAAGGGGCCGTAGCGGCGCCAGCGGGGCCAGCTCCACCAGCCGGTCGTACGCGGCCGGCAGCGCGTGTCCCAGCAGCGCGTGGACGGGCTGCTGCCCGCTGAGCGTGCGCACCAGCTGATGCGCGAACCAGTGGTGCGGCCGGCTCTCGTGGGCCCGGCGCTGCGCCCCGACGGTCGGCAGCGGGATGCCGGGCGCGACGGGGCGGCTGCCGGCAGGGCCCGCGGGGCGTCGGCCCGCGCGCCGGGGCCGGGGGACGGTCGGGGCCGCGGGGCGGGTGCGGGGCGCGCGGGCACTGGCGGTCCTGGTGGTGCCGGTGGTCTTCGCGGTGCTGGTGGTCGTCGCGGTGCCGGCGTCGGTCGCGGCGCGTGCGCTGGTGGTCGTCGTGACGTGGTTTCCGGTCATGGTGGTGATCGCCCCCGTTGTGCCGGGCCCGGTGGATTACTGGGCGGTAGCTTTTTGGTGGGGAACTTCGTATCGGCGGGCGCGGGGCCGCGGCAAGGCGCGCGGCGTCCGGGGGGAGGGGCGATCGGAGTTCACCCGTCCGTGGCACGGGCCCGAACTGGAGCCGGTGTGGCGGGGTGCGGGAGGGGCCCACGGCGGACGGCGCGAGGGCCCTGGGGGCGGCACGATGGGGGACGCACGCCCGTATGCTGGCGGGACAATCTTCACAGTCGAGTGAATCGAGCGGAAGCGGCTGCCATGCGCGTCTATGTCCCCCTGACCCTCCCCGGTCTCGCAGAGGCGCACAAGAACGGTGAGCTGGACCCCGGCGCCCTGGGGGCGTACGCCGTCACGCCCGCGCTGCGCGAGTGGTACGTCTCGGACGACATCGAGGAGCTGGAGTACGCGGCCCTGAACCGCGCGGCGCAGGCCTCGCTGCGGCTGCTCGCCGGGAACCCGCAGGTCGCGCGGCGCCGGGTGGTGGTGGCCGTGGACGTCCCGGAGGGCGCGGCGGTGGCGGACCCCGACCGCGGGCTCGACCAGTCGGCGCTGGGCGAGGTGCGGATCGCCGGACCGGTGCCGCTGTCGAAGGCCGCGGCGGTGCATGTGGACGCCGCCGACGCGGAGCCGGATGTCGCGGCGGCCGCGGCCGCGCTCGGCGCGGCGGACCAGGGCGACGACGACGCGCAGTTCGCCGTGGACGGTGCGGAGGACCACGATCTGATGTGGTTCGCCGTGCAGGAGATCCCCGAACTGATCCGCTGAGCCCCGCGCCGGCGGTCCGGCCGCGTTGTCAGTGGCGCCGGGTACGTTTTCTGCATGGGGAAGGCGCGGTGAGCGCGCGGGGCACGATCTGGGGAACCGCATGGGGAAGCACGCGACACACATCGTCTGGGACTGGAACGGCACGCTGTTCCACGACATCGACGCCGTCATCGGGGCGACCAACTCCGCGTTCGAGGAGATCGGGCTGGCGCCGATCACCCTGGAGATCTATCGGGAGCTGTACTGCGTGCCCATCCCGCGGTTCTACGAGCGGCTGATGGGACGGCTGCCGACGGACGCGGAGTGGCTGGTGATGGACGAGGCGTTCCACCGGCATTACAGCGAGCACCGGCTGGGCTGCGCTCTCGCCGAGGGCGTGGATCTGCTGCTGGAGAAGTGGCAGGCGGCCGGGCGGAGCCAGTCGATCCTGAGCATGTTCGGGCACGACGAGCTGATACCCCTCGTCCGCGGCTTCGGGATCGAGTCACGGTTCGTGCTGGTGGAGGGCCGGACCGGACCGTCCGGAGGCACCAAGAGCGCGCAGATGGTGCGGCATTTCGCGGCGCTGGAGCAGGTGGACCCGCAGCGCACGGTCGTGATCGGTGACGCCGTGGACGACGCGGTGGCCGCACGGGACGCGGGGGCGTACGCGGTGCTCTACACGGGCGGGTCGCACAGCCGCGTAAGCCTTCAGGCCGCCGGGGTGCCGGTGGTCGACAGCCTCGCCGAAGCCGTGGAGCTGGCGGAGACCCTGGTCCGCTAGGACAGGCCACAGGGGCCCCTGTGGGCGCGGTCGCCGGTAGGGGGCCACGTCCGGCCTCTTCCCTCCGGCCCCGGGGTACCCCCGTCCCGCGCGCACGCATACGCCGGCCCGGCGTAGCGTTGTCCAGAAGGTCTAAGTTCGGGCCGAGGATTTGTACGTGGACGGCCCATGACGGCACCCGTGGAGGGAGCGATAGCCTTGCACCGTGATCAGCGCGATAACCCGCGGGGGCATCGAGGCCCCTGCCGTGCGCCCGGGGCACCACCGTGACCGGGCGGTCGCTGGTCTTTGCGGCCAACACTCCATGTCGACATTGTCAAAGATTGTCGATAACGGCACGGCCCTCTCCCACCGCGGCATAGCGTCGACAGCGACAGGACACCTCGCGTCGTGGCGGCGTTGTGCGGCTTCCGCAGTTCTTCCCACGTATTTCCACAACGTCACGCAACGGCGCGCGACAGGAGCCAGAGGACATGCAGACCAAGCTGGACGAAGCCAAGACCGAGCTGCTCGCCAGGGCGGCCCGGGTCGTTGAAACAAGCCAGGCCGGGGGGAAGCACCCGGTACGCGGCCTCGACCCGGACACCCTTGCGGGATACCTCCAGCGCTACTACCTGCACACCGCCCCTGAAGACCTGATCGACCGTCATCCGGACGACGTCTTCGGTGCCGCGCTCTCGCACTACCGCCTCGCGGAGACGCGACCGCAGGGCACCGCCAATGTCCGGGTGCACACGCCGACCGTCGAGGAGAACGGCTGGACCAGCAGCCACTCCGTCGTCGAGGTCGTCACCGACGACATGCCCTTCCTGGTCGACTCGGTCACCAACGAGCTCTCACGCCAGGGCCGCGGCATCCACCTGGTGATCCACCCGCAGGTGATCGTCCGCCGCGATGTCACCGGCAAGCTCATCGAGGTCCTCGACTCCAACGGCGACACCCGCGCCACCACCGGCAAGGCCCGGACCGCCGACCTGCCGCACGACGCGCTGACCGAGTCGTGGATCCATGTCGAGATGGACCGCGAGACCGACCGCGAGGACCTCAAGCAGATCACCGCGGACCTGCTGCGGGTGCTCTCCGACGTCCGCGAGGCCGTCGAGGACTGGGAGAAGATGCGCGGCGCCGCGCTGCGCATCGCCGAGCAGCTGCCCTCCGAGCCGGTCGCCGACGACCTGCGCGAGATGGAGATCGAAGAGGCCCAGGAGCTGCTGCGGTGGCTGTCCGACGACCACTTCACCTTCCTCGGCTACCGCGAGTACGAGCTCACCTCCGCGCCCGGTGAGGGCGGCACCCAGGAGGACGTGCTGACCGCCGTGCCCGGTACGGGCCTGGGCATACTGCGCGCCGACCCGCCGCACCGCGAGACCGCCGACGGCCACCCCGTCTCGCCGTCCTTCAACCGGCTGCCCGCGGACGCCCGCGCCAAGGCCCGTGAGCACAAGCTGCTGATCCTGACCAAGGCCAACAGCCGCGCCACCGTGCACCGCCCCTCCTACCTCGACTACGTCGGGGTCAAGAAGTTCGACGAGCAGGGCAACGTCATCGGGGAGCGGCGCTTCCTGGGCCTGTTCTCCTCGGCCGCGTACACCGAGTCGGTGCGCCGGGTCCCGGTCATCCGCCGCAAGGTCGCCGAGGTCCTCGAAGGCGCGGGCTTCAGCCCGGACAGCCACGACGGCCGCGACCTGCTGCAGATCCTGGAGACCTACCCGCGCGACGAGCTGTTCCAGACGCCCGTCGACGAGCTGCGGTCCATCGCCACGAGCGTGCTCTACCTCCAAGAGCGCCGCCGGCTGCGGCTCTTCCTGCGCCAGGACGAGTACGGCCGCTACTACTCCGCGCTGGTCTACCTCCCGCGCGACCGCTACACCACCAACGTCCGGCTGCGCCTGATCGACATCCTCAAGGAGGAGCTCGGCGGCACCAGCGTCGACTTCACCGCCTGGAACACCGAGTCGGTCCTCTCCCGGCTGCACTTCGTCATCCGCGTGCAGCCCGGCTCCGCCCTGCCCGACCTCACCGACGCCGATGTGGACCGCATCGAGGGCCGGCTGGTGGAGGCCGCCCGCTCCTGGGCCGACGGCTTCGCCGAGGCGCTGATCGCGGAGGTCGGCGAGGAGCGCGGCGCCGAGCTGCTGCGCCACTACGGCCACGCCTTCCCCGAGGGCTACAAGGCCGACAACAACCCGCGCAGCGCGGTCGCCGACCTCCAGCACCTGGAGAAGCTCACCGGCGAGCCGGGCAAGGACTTCGCGGTCAGCCTCTCCGAGCCGGTCGGCGCCGGCCCCGGCGAGCGCCGCTTCAAGATCTACCGCCGGGGCGAGCCGGTCTCGCTGTCCAGGGTCCTGCCCGGCCTGAACCGCCTGGGCGTCGAGGTCATCGACGAGCGTCCGCACGAGCTGCGCTGCGCCGACGCCACCGTCGCCTGGGTCTACGACTTCGGGCTGCGGATGCCGGAGCACGTCAAGGGCGACGACGCCCGCGAGCGCTTCCAGGAAGCCTTCAACGCCGTGTGGACCGGCGCGGCCGAGAGCGACAACTTCAACAAGCTGGTGCTGCGGGCGGGCCTCAACTGGCGCCAGGCGATGGTCCTGCGGGCGTACGCCAAGTACCTGCGGCAGGCCGGGTCGACCTTCAGCCAGACGTACATGGAGGACACCCTCTCCAACAACGTCCACACCACCCGGCTGCTGGTCTCGCTCTTCGAGGCGCGGATGTCCCCCGAGCGCCAGAGCGCGGGCACGGAGCTGACCGACGGGCTGCTCGAAGAGCTGGACGGGGCGCTGGACCAGGTCGCCTCCCTGGACGAGGACCGGATCCTGCGGTCCTTCCTGACCGTCATCAAGGCGACGCTGCGCACCAACCACTACCAGAAGAACAGCCAGGGCAAGCCGCACGGCTACCTGTCCATGAAGCTGGACCCGCAGGCCATGCCGGACCTGCCGGCGCCCCGCCCGGCCTACGAGATCTGGGTGTACTCCCCCAAGGTCGAGGGCGTCCACCTGCGGTTCGGCAAGGTCGCCCGCGGCGGTCTGCGCTGGTCGGACCGCCGGGAGGACTTCCGTACGGAGATCCTCGGCCTGGTCAAGGCACAGATGGTCAAGAACACCGTCATCGTGCCGGTCGGCGCCAAGGGCGGCTTCGTCGGCAAGCAGCTCCCGGACCCCTCGCAGGACCGGGACGCCTGGCTGGCCGAGGGCATCGCCAGCTACAAGACCTTCATCTCCGGTCTGCTGGACATCACCGACAACCTCGTCGGCGGCGAGGTCGTCCCCCCGAAGGACGTCGTCCGCCACGACGAGGACGACACCTACCTGGTCGTCGCCGCCGACAAGGGCACCGCGACGTTCTCCGACATCGCCAACGAGGTCGCCCAGTCGTACGGCTTCTGGCTCGGCGACGCCTTCGCCTCCGGCGGCAGCGCCGGCTACGACCACAAGGGCATGGGCATCACCGCCCGCGGCGCCTGGGAGTCGGTCAAGCGGCACTTCCGCGAGCTGGGCCACGACACCCAGAACGAGGACTTCACCGTGGTCGGCGTCGGCGACATGTCCGGCGACGTCTTCGGCAACGGCATGCTGCTCAGCGAGCACATCCGGCTGGTCGCCGCCTTCGACCACCGGCACATCTTCCTCGACCCGAACCCGGACGCGGCGACCTCCTACGCCGAGCGCCGCAGGCTGTTCGAACTGCCCCGCTCGTCCTGGGCGGACTACAACACCGAGCTGCTCTCACAGGGCGGCGGCATCCACCCGCGCTCGGCCAAGTCGATTCCGATCAACGCGCAGGTGCGCGCCGCCCTCGGCATCGAGGCCGGCGTGAAGAAGATGACCCCGGCCGATCTGATGCGGGCCATCCTCAAGGCACCGGTCGACCTGCTGTGGAACGGCGGCATCGGCACGTATGTGAAGTCCTCGGCGGAGTCCCACGCCGACGTGGGCGACAAGGCCAACGACGCCATCCGCGTCGACGGCGAGGAGCTGCGGGTCAAGGTCGTCGGCGAGGGCGGCAACCTGGGGCTGACCCAGCTGGGCCGGATCGAGTTCGCCATGGCCGGCGGGAAGATCAACACCGACGCGATCGACAACAGCGCCGGCGTGGACACCTCCGACCACGAGGTGAACATCAAGATCCTGCTCAACGCCGTGGTCGCCGAGGGGGACATGACGGTCAAGCAGCGCAACAAGCTGCTGGCCGAGATGACCGACGAGGTCGGCGCGCTGGTGCTGCGCAACAACTACGCGCAGAACACCGCGCTGGCCCTGGCCCAGGCCCAGTCCTCCAGCATGCTCCACGCCCAGCAGCGCTTCATGCGCCGCCTGGTGCGCGACGGCGACCTCGACCGGGCGCTGGAGTTCCTGCCGACCGACCGGCAGATCCGCGAGCGGCTGAACACCGGCCGCGGCCTGACCCAGCCCGAGACCGCGGTGCTCCTGGCGTACACCAAGATCACGGTGGCCGAGGCGCTGATCCAGACCGGGCTGCCGGACGATCCGTACCTCGAACGGCTGCTGCACGCCTACTTCCCCTCGGCGCTCTACGACCGCTTCGCCGAGCAGGTCGACGGGCATGCGCTGCGCCGCGAGATCATCACCACGGTCATGGTCAACGACACCGTCAACAGCGGCGGTACGAGCTTCCTGCACCGCATGCGGGAGGAGACCGGCGCCTCCCTCGAAGAGGTCGTCCGGGCGCACACCGCGGCCCGCGCGATCTTCGGGCTCAACCAGGTCTGGGACGACGTCGAGGCGCTCGACAATGTCGTCGCCGCCGACGTCCAGACCCGGATCCGGCTGCATTCGCGCCGGCTGGTCGAGCGCGGCACCCGCTGGCTGCTCAACAACCGCCCGCAGCCGCTGGAGCTGTCGACGACCATCGACTTCTTCACGGAGCGGGTCGCCCAGGTCTGGGCGGAGCTGCCGAAGCTGCTGCAGGGCAGCGACCTGGAGTGGTTCCAGACGATCCTGGACGAGCTGACCGGCGCGGGCGTGCCCGAGCCGCTGGCCGTGCAGGTGTCCGGCTTCTCCTCGGTCTTCCCGGCGCTGGACATCGTCGCCGTCGCGGACCGCATGGGCAAGGAGCCGCTGGAGGTCGCCGAGGTCTACTACGACCTGGGCGACCGGCTGCGGATCAACCAGCTCCTCGACCGCATCCTGGAGCTGCCGCGCAACGACCGCTGGCAGTCGATGGCCCGCGCCTCGATCCGCGAGGACCTCTTCGCGGCGCATGCGGCGCTGACCGCCGATGTGCTGTCGGCGGGCAACGGCTCCGCGACGCCCGAGCAGCGGTTCAAGGCCTGGGAGGAAGCGAACTCGGCGATCCTCAGCCGGGCGCGGGCGACGCTGGAGGAGATCCACGGGTCGGAGGGCTTCGATCTGGCGAACCTGTCCGTCGCCATGCGGACCATGCGGACGCTGCTGCGTACGCACAGTTGAGCGGAGGGGCGGGTGCCTTCGCGCCCGCCCCCTCTCCCGCGGATGCCGGACGGAGCAAGACACGCCGGACGGTCGGAAAACGCCGGACGGGCTGGAGCACTTCCAGCCCGTCCGGCGTTTCGCCGTGTGCGCGGGGCTACTTGCCCGTCTCCTTCTCGTAGGCCTTGATGACCTCGTCCGTGGGGCCGTCCATCAGCAGTTCGCCGCGCTCCAGCCACAGGACGCGGTCGCAGGTGTCGCGGATGGACTTGTTGTTGTGGCTGACCAGGAAGACCGTGCCGGCTTCCTTGCGCAGTTCGCGGATGCGGGCCTCGGAGCGCTTTTGGAAGCTGCGGTCGCCGGTGGCCAGGGCCTCGTCGATCATCAGCACGTCGTGGTCCTTGGCGGCGGCGATGGAGAACCGCAGTCGGGCGGCCATACCGGAGGAGTAGGTGCGCATCGGCAGGGAGATGAAGTCGCCCTTCTCGTTGATGCCGGAGAAGTCGACGATGCCGTCGTAGCGCTCGCGGATCTGCTCGCGGGACATGCCCATCGCCAGACCGCCGAGGATGACGTTCCGCTCGCCGGTCAGGTCGTTCATCAGGGCCGCGTTGACGCCCAGCAGCGAGGGCTGGCCGTGGGTGTAGACCCGGCCGCGCTCGGCGGGCAGCAGACCGGCGACCGCCTTGAGCAGGGTGGACTTGCCCGAGCCGTTGGAGCCGATCAGTCCGATCGACTCGCCGCGGTAGGCGGTGAAGGACACGCCCCTGACCGCGTGCACCTCGCGCACACCGGTCGAGGGCCTGCGGCGGACGATGCGGTTCAGGGCCGCGGTGGCGCTGCCCTTGCCCGCGCCGGTGCCGTAGACCCGGTAGACGATGTGCAGATCGTCCGCGATCACCGTTGGGATACGGGCGCCGGGGGCCTGGGCCGGCGGGGCGCCGTTCTTCTGCTCGGTCACGACTTCAGCCACGTCCGTACCGCTCCTCGGCCTTCCAGAAGTACACGAAGCCGACCACGCCGGCCAGCAGCGCCCAGCCGATGCCGAACGCCCACACATGGTGGGGCAGCTGGTCCTTGGTGAAGCTGTCGATCAGCGCGAAGCGCATCAGGTCGATGTACACGGCGGCCGGGTTGCCGGTGAGCAGGACCTCCACGACCTTCGGGAGGTGCTTGCCCTTCAGGATCACGCTGAGGCTGAACATCACGCCGGACGCGTACATCCAGGTCCGCATGATGAACGGCATCAGCTGCGCCAGGTCCGGGGTCTTCGAGCCCAGCCGCGCCATGATCATCGCCAGGCCGGTGTTGAAGAGGAACTGCAGCGCCAGCGCCGGGACCACCAGCAGCCACGACCAGGTCGGCAGCTGCCCGAACCCCAGCAGGATGACCATCAGCACGCCCATGGAGAACAGCAGCTGCTGCAGCTGCATCAGGCAGAACGAGATCGGCAGGCAGGCGCGCGGGAAGTGCAGCGCCCGCACCAGACCCAGGTTGCCCGAGATCGCCCGGGTACCGGCCATCACCGAGTTCTGCGTGAAGGTGAAGACGAAGACGCCGGTGACCAGGAACGGGACGTAGTCGGGTACGTGGTTCCGCGTGCCGAGCAGCACACCGAAGATCAGGAAGTAGACGCCGGCGTTGAGCAGCGGCGTCATCACCTGCCAGAGCTGGCCGAGCTTGGCGGTGGTGTACGTCGCGGTGAGCTTGGCGGTGGCGAACGAGGCGATGAAGTGCCGGCGGTGCCACAGCTGCCGGACGTACTCGGGCAGCGGGGGACGGGCGCCGCTCACCGTGAGGCCGTGGCGTTCGGCCAGTGCGCGCAGCTCGGGGTCGTGGGCTGCGCCGGCCCCCGGCACCCGGGCGGGCGCCGGGGGCGGGGGAGCGAGGGTCTGGGACATGGGGGCCGCTTTCGCTTGCGTACGGGGGCCGCAGAACGGGTCCAGCGACGGGACGGGTCCGTATCGTCGCGACGCCGACACTAAAGGGAGCTCACGTCGAAACGCAACCGTAGCGTCGTGACGCTAAGCTCATGGCATGGCAAAAGAAGGCAGCGGGAGCGGGCCCGCGGCGCGCCGGGCCCCGGCGGGCGCCGCCGTACTGCGCGAGGACAAGACCGAGGCGATCCGCGCCGCGGTCTTCGAGGAGCTGGCCGCGGTGGGCTTCGCCCGGATGTCGATCGAGGGCATCGCGCGGCGGGCGGGCGTCGGCAAGACCGCCGTCTACCGGCGGTGGCGCTCCAAGCTGCACCTCGTGCTGGACGTGGTCTCCGCGGTGGCCGCCGCCGGGCTGCCGGCGCCCGACACCGGTTCGCTGCGCGGGGACGTACGGATGCTGCTGGAGGTCGCGGCCCGGGCGCTGCGGCACCCGATGGCCTCGCAGATCATCCCCGACCTGCTGGCGGAGGCGGCCCGCAGCCCGGAGCTGGCGCAGGCGCTGAAGGCGGCGCTGCACGACAGCCAGGAGGGCGTGGCGGCCGCGGTGGTGGCCCGGGCGGTGGAGCGCGGCGAGCTGCCGCAGGACGTCGATGCCCGCCTCGCGCTGGACCTGCTGACCGGGCCGCTGTACTGGCGGCTGCTGGTCGTCCGCGACGAGCTGCCCAAGGGGTACCTCGATGCGCTGTCGGGCTCGGTGGTGGCGGCGCTCGGGGCGGAGTGAGGAGCGCCTCGGAGCGCCCCGGGGGGTGCCCCTAGGGCGGGGGCGAACGCATCCCGTAGGGGGTGAGAGGGCCCCCTGCGGGGCCACAACGAGGTGGGGTGGGGCGGGTATTCCCGTGGGTCGCCCTGGGGTCCACGGGAGACGCCCTCAGCGCACCGCCGCCCCCCGAGCGAGACCCGTAGACACCCCGGCGCACCGCCGCCCCCCGAGCGACGCCGAAAGACACCCCGGCGCACCGCCGTCCCCCCGAGCGGCACCGAAAGACACCCCCAACGCACCGCCGCCCCCGGCCGGAAGTCCGGCCGGGGGCGGCGGTGCGTGTGTGCGTGCCTCTGCGTGCGCGCCTCTGTGTCCGTGTGGGACCGGGCTCAGCCGGCCATCTCCACGTCCGGGTCGCCCGGGGTCGTCACCTCGTCGTCCGCCGCGGCCCGCGGGGACGGCAGCTTGACCAGTCCGGCTGCCGCGGCCGCGGCGCGCGGGGACGGGGCGACGGTGCGCTCCTGCTGCGGCAGCGGCTCCGGGAGCGTTCCCTGGTCGAGGAAGACCCGGCGCACCACCCGCTC
>NZ_JBHYJC010000062.1:0-30845 GCF_042749045.1 Streptomyces sp. NPDC059008
CGTCGATGCCGATGGGGAAGAAGTAGGCGAAGTCGCCGAAGCCCTTCTTGAGGGCCAGTTCACGCACGGCCGCGTAGGAGCCGGCGAAGCCGATGCCGGCGATCACCACCGCGCCGGTGATGACGACCGCGATGAGTATCCGGTGCGTGCGCGTCAGCTTCAGTGGCTCGGCCACCCGAGAACCCCTCCTAGTCGGACTTTTGCGAGCGACAGCCTGGCACACGCGTCCGGGCGAGCGGGTGGCGGTATGAAGGGGGCCGGGTCACGATCGGGCTCTCGCGGCAGGGGGAGGGACGGGCGCAGGGCCCGCACCGTACGTCGGTGCGGGCCCTGTGTGGCTCAGGCGCCGGGCGGCGCGGCTGTGTCAGGCGTTCGCCTTGGTGGCGGCGGCGACCGCCTCCTTGGCGGCGGCCTGGGCCTTCTTGAGCAGGTCCGCGGCCTTGGGGGTGTCCGCACCGGCCAGGCCCGCGCCGTTGTAGTTGATGGTGACGACGATGTTGGACAGGCGGGCGACGATCGTCGTGTTCTTGAAGTCGTTGCCCTCCTTCTTCACGTCGTAGGTGATCGCGGTGGAGTCGTCGCCGGTGCCGGACGTCTTGGCCGTCTTCAGCTTCTTGGCGCCCTTGACGGCCTGCGCGGCGGAGACCTGCTTGGCGTAGAACTCCGTGGCGCGCTTCTCGGCGGAGCCGACGCCCGCCTCGGAGTCGTAGCGCTGGTAGCCGATGTCCAGCCAGCGGAACTGGGTGCCGTCGACGCCCTGCTCGTCGGAGCTGTTCCAGGAGCAGGTGCCGTGCACGGAGTTGTCCGTGGACTTGCCCTGCTCACCGGAGGCGTCCTTCACCTTGGGCAGCATCTTCTTGATGGTGCCCTTGGCGAACGCCTCGCACGGGTTCGGCAGCTGCTTGTACTTCGCGGGCGCGACGGTCGGCGACGGCTTGCCCGTCTTGCCGGAGGCGGACGCGGAGGAGGAGGCGTCACCGGAGCTGTCGCTGTCCGAGCCGGAGCAGCCGGCGACGAGCAGCACCGGTACTGCTGCGCAGGTGAGGAGGCTGGCGAGGCGCTTGGCTGAACGGTGCATGGTTCCTTCGCTGTTCGTCGTCGTCGGTTCGGCCCGGTCCGGCCGGGGGGTCGGCCGTGCGGGGCTGCCCCGCCGCGCGTACGGGGCGGGGCTAGACGGCACGGTACGCGGCGCGGCGGGGTGTGTGACCGTTTCGTGTCGATGAAAAGGAAGGGCGAATCGGTTATTTGGGGACTTGCGGTGACGGTTGGGGCGATCCGCCCAATACGGACTATTCGCTGAGGTTCTCGACCAGCTCGCCGGCCAGCGAACGGGCCTTGTCCTGCAGTTCCTGGCTGTCCGGCAACATCGCCTTGTCCGTGGACCACTGGTCGTACGCGATCGTCACGATGACGTTCGACGTGCGAAAGACCACAGTGACGTCACGGTGCACACCGGAGTCCGCGGTGATCAATTTGTCATTGAGGAACGCCGCGTCCCCCAGGTCGTCCAGCACGCGCGGGGCGGTCGAGCCGCTCGGGTCCGCGCTCGGTTCGGACGCCTCGGGGGACTTGTCCTGCTTGCCCGCCTTTCCGCCCTTGTCGACCCCGTCGGCCTTGCCGGCCTTGTCGGTCTTGTTCGCCTCGGCGTCCTTCGCCTTCGCGGTGGAGGGGGGCGGGGTGCCCGGCGACGCCGAGCCGGTGGCGCCGGCCGGGATCTGTGCGGCCAGCTCCTTGGCGTCGTAGGTCTCCTGCGCCTTGTCGTCATCGCTGACCGCGGAGTCGTAGGAGACCACGCGCTGGATGTCGAGGGTCAGATGGCGGGTGCCGGCGGTGGTCTCGCGGGTCCAGCGGCAGCCGACCCGGCGGTCGGTGTCGTAGGTGATGTCGGCCTGCCCGCCGTAGAGCTTGTCGGCCTCGGTACCCGAGACCTGCTGGCCGTCACCGGGGAGCATGCCGCGCAGGGTGCTGCGCGCGGGCAGTCCGCAGGCCTCCGGGAGGGTCTGGTAGCGGCCCGGCTCGGCGGCCTGGCTGGAGGCGGTGGCGTCACCGCTCTTCGCGTCGGCGGCGCCACCGTCGGTGCCGGAGCCGCCGGTGCAGCCGGTGAGGCCGGCGGCCAGCGCCGCGGCGGCCACCAGTGCGGCACCGGGTACGAACGGCTTCCGTGGCATCGTTCGCGGCTCCTTCCCCTGGGAAATGCGGTTGCCGCCGTGCGGCGGCCGCTGGACACAATGTCTATCGCACGTTTTGCCGCGCACGCCGGTCCGGCGTCCAAGATCGTATATCTTGTCCGGCTTTTGCGTTTTTCATGTTTTCGGGGGAATGAGGAAGTTATGTCGTACGTCGAGGTACCCGGTGCGCAGGTACCGATCCGGATGTGGACGGACCCGGCCGCAGTCGAGGACGTCGCGATGCAGCAGCTGCGCAACGTCGCCACGCTCCCGTGGATCAAGGGACTGGCCGTGATGCCCGATGTGCACTACGGCAAGGGCGCCACGGTCGGCTCGGTGATCGCGATGCGCGGCGCGGTCTGCCCCGCGGCGGTCGGTGTCGACATCGGCTGCGGGATGAGCGCGGTGCGGACCTCGCTCACCGCCAACGACCTGCCCGGCGACCTCTCCCGGCTCCGGTCGAAGATCGAGCAGGCGATCCCGGTGGGCCGGGGGATG
Source organism: Streptomyces sp. NPDC059008 (assembly GCF_042749045.1). NCBI lineage: Bacteria > Bacillati > Actinomycetota > Actinomycetes > Kitasatosporales > Streptomycetaceae > Streptomyces > Streptomyces sp. NPDC059008. Next base: position 2,667 of record NZ_JBHYJC010000062.1, read on the forward strand.
CACGGCGATCCGGTCGACCCGGGGCGGCTGCACGGCTTCCCGACCGCGGGCTGGGGGGACTTCTGGGCGCGCTTCGACGGTGTCGCCGACGCGGTCAAGTTCCGTCAGGAACGCGCCACCAAGCAGATGGGCTCGCTGGGATCGGGCAACCACTTCTGGGAGTTCTGCATCGACGACGACCAGTCGGTGTGGATCATGCTGCACTCCGGATCGCGCAACATCGGCAAGGAGCTGGCCGAGTACCACATGGGCGTGGCCCAGAAGCTTCCGCAGAACCAGGGCCTGGTCGACCGTGACCTCGCCGTCTTCATCGCGGACACCCCGCAGATGGCCGCGTACCGCAACGACCTGTTCTGGGCGCAGGAGTACGCCAAGCACAACCGCGAGATCATGATGGCGCTGTCCCAGGACGTGGTCCGCCGGGAGTTCAAGAAGGCCAGGGTGACCTTCGACGAGGTCATCTCCTGCCACCACAACTACGTGGCCGAGGAGCGGTACGACGGCATGGACCTGCTGGTGACCCGCAAGGGCGCGATCCGGGCGGGCAGCGGCGAGTACGGCATCATCCCGGGCTCGATGGGCACCGGCTCCTACATCGTCCGGGGCCTGGGGAACGCCGCGTCCTTCAACTCCGCCTCGCACGGCGCCGGCCGCAGGATGAGCCGGAACGCCGCCAAGAAGCGGTTCTCCACGCGCGATCTGGAGGAGCAGACGCGGGGTGTGGAGTGCCGCAAGGACTCCGGAGTGATCGACGAGATCCCGGGCGCCTACAAGCCGATCGAGAAGGTCATCGATCAGCAGCGCGACCTGGTCGAGGTGGTCGCCCACCTCAAGCAGGTCGTGTGTGTGAAGGGCTGAGCCGCTGCGGCACTCGGGCCGGCTCTTTGGCCGGCCGGCTCTTCGGCTGACCGGCGGGCCGGCCGACTGGCGGGCCGGCCGCCTGGCGCCTGGGGCGTGTCCGATGGGTCAGGGCCGGAGAACTCCTGACCGGAGAGCCCCTAAGAGGTGCGGTGCACTTTGGTGTTGGAGGCCTGGGCGCGGGGCCGGACCACCAGCAGGTCGATGTTGACGTGGGCGGGCCGGGTGATGGCCCAGGCGACGGTGTCGGCGACGTCCTCCGCGCTGAGCGGCTGGTCGACGCCTTCGTAGACCTTGGCGGCCTTGGCGGTGTCGCCGCGGAAGCGGGTGGTGGCGAACTCGTCGGTCTTGACCATGCCGGGGGCGACCTCGATGACGCGTACGGGCTCGCCGCACAGCTCCAGGCGGAGCGTTTCGGCGATGACGTGCGCGCCGTGCTTGGCGGCGACATAGCCACCGCCGCCCTCGTAGGTGCCGTGGCCCGCGGTGGAGGACAGCACGACGACGGTGCCCTCGCCGGAGGCGGTGAGCGCCGGCAGCAGCGCCTGGGTCATATGGAGCACGCCGAGCACATTGACCTCGTACATGGCACGCCAGTCGGCGGGGTCGCCGGTGGCGACCGGTTCCGCGCCGAGGGCACCGCCGGCGATGTTGACCAGGACGTCGACGGAGGGGAGACGGCCGAGGTCGGCGGCGAAGGCGTCGACGGCGGCGCGGTCGGTGACGTCGAGCGCATAGGCCCGGGCGTGGGGGAGTTCGGCGGCGAGCGCCTCGATGCGGTCCTTGCGGCGGGCGGTGAGGACCACGTGGTAGCCGGCGGCGGCCAGCGCCCGCGCGGTCGCGGCGCCGATGCCGCTGCTCGCTCCGGTGACGACGGCGGTACGGGCCTCGGCGGTCATGGCGCTCTCCTTGGGGCGGTGGGGTCCCTGCCCGCCCCCCTCCGCTGTGGGGGCGTGCGCGGCCAGGATATGCGGGCGTGGTCAGCGGCTCCTGGGGGCGTACATGATCACTGCCATGCCGGCCAGACAGATCAGCGCGCCGATGACGTCCCAGCGATCGGGGCGGTAGCCGTCGGCGACCATGCCCCACGCCAGCGATCCGGCGACGAAGACACCGCCGTACGCGGCGAGGATGCGGCCGAATTCGGCGTCCGGCTGGAGGGTGGCGACGAAGCCGTACACCCCGAGGGCGAGGACTCCGGCACCGATCCAGGCCCAGCCCCGGTGCTCACGGACGCCTTGCCACACCAGCCAGGCGCCGCCGATCTCGAAGAGCGCGGCGACGGCGAAGAGGGCGGCGGAACGGGCGATCGGCATGGGGGAAGCCTAAGGAGCATGGGGAAGCCTGAGGAGAACGGGGGAAGCCTGAGGAGGACGGGTGGGGGCCGGGCGCGGGCCGGCGCGGGCCGGCTGTCAGCGGGGTGTGAGAGCTTCGAAGGCATGCTGATCGAGCGGGCTTATGTGGATGTTCCGGAGGGGGAGGGGACGGCTGAGGACGGCTGGCCCTGGACGGTGCCGTGTGTGCGTCAGCTGGCTGAGGAGGGGCTGGCCTTCCGTGCTCCGGTCACGTTTCTGGTGGGCGAGAACGGCTCGGGGAAGTCGACGCTGGCCGAGGCGTTGGCGGAGGGGTTCGGACTGGATTCCTACGGCGGCTCGGCGGGCTACAAGTACGCCAGCTCGCGGGAGGCGTCGCTGCTGGGCGGGCTGATGCGGTTCGATCCGACCCGGGAGGGGCGCCGGATGGTGCGCGGGCCGCGGACCCGCCGGAAGGGGTTCTTCCTGCGGGCCGAGACCGCGCTGGAGGCGCTCGGCGGGGAGCACAGCTCGCTGCGGCTGTCCCGGCACCCGGACGAGATGAGTCATGGCGAGGGCTTCCTGCTGGTGCTCCGGGAGCGGTTCACCCACCCGGGGCTGTATGTGATGGACGAGCCGGAGGCCGCGCTGTCGTTCTCCTCCTGTCTGGAGCTGGTCGGGCTGATGAGTGAGCTGGGCAGCGGCGGTGCGCAGATCATCTGCGCCACGCACTCCCCGCTGCTGACCGCACTGCCTGGCGCGGAGATCGTCGAGGTCGGTGAGCACGGCATGCGGTCGGTGCAGTGGGCGGAGCTGGGGCTCGTCGACCACTGGCGGCGCTATCTCAACGACCCGCGGGCGTATCTGCGGCATGTATTGGCGTCGGGATGACCGGGACCGATGAGGGACGCGGGCCCGTCCCGCCGTCTTCGGGTGCGGCGCCGGTCCACCGCACGAGGGCGGCGCGCAGGGCCGTGGCGCGCTCGGCGGGGTGGGTGGCGTCGGTGGCCCAGGCGATATAGCCGTCGGGGCGTATGAGGAGAGCCGTACGGCGACCGCTGGCCCAGGTGGCGCGGATGACGCGGCCGTCGGCGGGGTGCGGGCCGGCCCCGCCGCCCGCCGACTCCTGGGGGGCGGCGGGCTCGTCGGCCGGGGCGATGAGCACGAACCGGCCCTGGCGCAGGAGCGCGTAGAGGCGGCCGCCGTCGGCCAGGCGGACGTCGGGGGCGCGGTGGCCGGCGAGCCGGTGGGCGCCCGGCCCGGCCGGATAGGCGATGCCGATGCCGGAGACGGTGCCGATCGCGCGGCGGGCCAGCGGCCGCAGACGGCTCAGGAGCTGGGCGGCGAGGGCGCGGGCCGCCCTGCCCGGCGCGGAGTGCAGCAGAGCGATCCGGAGGATGGCGCCGCTGCTGCGCAGCACCATCTTTCCGACGGGGTGGCGCTCGGTCTGATAGCTGTCCAGGAGGGCGGCGGGGGCGTGGCCCTGGAGCACGGCCGCCAGCTTCCAGCTGAGGTTGGCGGCGTCCTGCAGGCCGGTGTTCATGCCCTGGCCGCCGGCGGGGGAGTGGACATGGGCGGCGTCGCCGGCGAGGAAGACACGGCCCACGCGGTACTGCGGGACCTGGCGCTCGTCGCTGTGGAAGCGCGAGATCCAGCGGGCGTCGTGCATGCCGTAGTCCGTGCCGAGGGCGAGCCGGGCGACCTCGCGGACCTCGGCCAGATCGGCGGGGGCGTCGTCATCGGCCTGGCGGTGGCGGTCCCAGCCGATGACGCGGTACCAGCCGTCGCCGAACGAGGCCACCAGGCCGAAGGCGTCCCCGGTGGCGTGGAAGGTGAAGGGGGACCGGGGCTCTTGGGCCAGCCGCACATCGGCCAGGACCAGCGAGCGGATCACGGACTTGCCGGGGAAGGGCAGACCGACGGCCTCGCGGACCGCGCTGCGCACGCCGTCCGTGCCGACGAGGTAGGCGGCGCGGGCGCTGCCACTGCCCTTGGCGCCGCGCAGCCGCACGGTCACCCCGTCCGCGTCCTGGTCGAGGCCGGTCACCTCGGAGTCGTACCGGAACCTCACACCGGCCTTGCGGGCCCGGCGCTCCAGCAGCCGCTCGACCTCGAACTGGGGCGTGATCAGCACGAACGGGAAGCGGGTGGGCAGCCGGGACGGGTCGAGGGTGGCGGTGCCGAAGAGGCGGAGACGGGGGATCGGGTGGCCGCCGACGACCAGCTCGTCGGCGAGGCCGCGGGCGTCGAGCTGCTCCAGGGTGCGGGCGTGGACGGCCAGGGCGCGGGTGAGGTTGCTGGTCGTCTCGGTGCGGCGTTCGACGAGGGTGACGGCGAGGCCGGCCTCGGCGAGGTCGCCGGCGAGCAGCAGTCCCGTCGGACCGGCGCCGACGACGAGGACGTCCGCGTCATGGTCCGTGTGCCCGGACCGGGCCGCGGAGCCGCCGCTGCCGCTCCCGCCGTCGGTGGTGCCGTCAGTGATGCCGGGCTTGCGGTTGATGGCATTCATGGCCGTCCCCTCCTACGCCTCTGCCTGACCGCGTCGGCGCGTGCGGGTCGACGCACGCGGGTCAACGCATGTGTGCCAACGCATGTGTGCCAACACTCGTTGGTCAACGCTTGTTGGCAAGCGTAGGACTCCTCGCGCTGGCATGTCAACGGTCGTTGGCCTACAGTCGTGGGCATGGTCGACCATGCGCCCCTCACCAGCAGCGACACCGCGTCCGGCGCCGGTCCCGCCGACGCCGCCGTCGGGCGGGCCCAGGCTCCGACCACCGTGGAGGGCGCCGGGCAGACCCCCCAGCCCCGCTCCGCCGTGACCCGGGCCGCGATCCTGGCCGCCGCGCGCGACCGCTTCGCCGCCGAGGGCTACGAGCGCGCCACGATCCGCTCCATCGCCAGGGAAGCGGGCATCGACCCGTCGATGGTGATGCGCTACTACGGCAACAAGGCGGGCCTGTTCGCCGCCGCCTCCGAGATCGAGCTGCACGCCCCGGACCTCACCCACGTACCGCACGACGAGCTCGGCGCCCGCCTCGTACGCCACTTCCTCGAACGCTGGGAGAGCGACGAGGCGCTGACCGCCATGCTGCGCGTCGGCGCCACGAACGAAGCCGGCGCGGAGCGGATGCGGGGCGTGTTCGCCGAGCAGATCGGCCCGGTCCTCTCCGCGGTCTGCCCCGTCCCCGAGGAGGCGGCGGTCCGCTCCGGGCTGATCGCCTCGCAGATGCTCGGGCTGGCCCTGTGCCGCTACGTCCTGCACCTCCCGCCGGCCGTCGGCCTCGGCCACGACGAGATCGTCGCCTGGCTGGCGCCCACCATCCAGCGCTATCTGACGGCCGAGCTGCCCTGAGGCCCCGGGCGGGGCCGCTTCAGCGCGGGTAGGCGGTCGGTGGCACCCCGACCGTCGCCGTGACATCGCGGACCAGATGCGCCTGGTCGCTGTAGCCCAACTCGGCGGCCAGCGTGGCCCAGTCGACCTCCGCGTCCGCCGCGGCCCGCTCCAGGGCCTCATGGATGCGGTAGCGCAGCAGCACCCACTTGGGGCTCACCCCGACATACCCGGCGAACAGTCGCTGCAGCGCCCGTACGGACATCCCCTCGGCCCGTGCGAAGTCCGCGACCCGCCGGATCGTGCGGTCCGTCCGGATCCGGTCGGCCAGCCGCATCGCGAGCCCGGCGTGGTCCAGGACCCGCGGCCCGGCCCGCAGCCGAGGCGTCAGGAAGGCGTCGAGCGCGGCCACCCGGGCGTCCTCGTCCGCCGGCTCCACCACGGCCCGCGCGGCATCCGCGACGGCCGACTGCGCTACGGCTCGTGCGGCATCGGCGGCCGCACCCTCCGCGCGCGGGTCCGGGCCCGGCGGCCCGGAGAAGACCACCGCCAGCGGCAGCCTGCGGCCCGTCCAGTCGGTGACCGGCCGCTCCGGTGCGAACGGCCGGAACCCGCCGGGCCGGAACTGCACCCCGCACACCCGCCCCCGCCCCACCAGCGTCTGGGAGAACAGCTCCAGCCCGATGCCCGCGACCTCGCCGAAGGCGGGCCGGTCGGCGTACCGCTGGAAGACCACGTTCACACACGGGTGCGGCACGACCTGGCTGGTGTACGGCTCGGGCAGATCCCAGTCGATCAGCCAGTAGTGCTCGACATACGGGCGCAGCGCCTCGGCGGGGGAGCGGCGCCGGAACCGCACCCGCGCCAGGAGGTCCGGGGCGGCGACGATGCCCCGGGTGTCGCGCCGTGGAGCGGCCATGACCCGGATCCTAAAGCGGCGTGCGCCGGGTGCCACCACCCGACCTGTCGCATTTCTTCAAGCCGCGGCCGGCGGCGGCCCGTAGCGTCGTCGAGATGACGGACACCAGGGATATACAAGACAAATCTGCCAGGGATGCGCGGGACGCGTCGGCCGAGCCGGGCGGTGCGGACGGGCCCAGGACGGCACCGCCGATCAGCGAGCTGCTGGATGCCGCGGCCCGGGCCGCGCTCCCGGTGCTGCGCGGGGTGCGCGACGACCAACTGGGGCTGCCCACGCCCTGCGCCGAGTACGACCTGCGGGCGCTGCTCAACCACCTCTTCCATGTCGTGGTCGCCTTCCAGGCACTGGCCGCCAAGGAGGAGGCGGACTTCAGCCGGACCCCCGACCGGCTCGGCCGGTACGGGGCCCGGTGGCCCGACCGGTTCGCCGAGGAGGCGGTGCGGCTGGTCGAGGCCTGGGCGGCGCCGGGCGCGGAGGACGGCGTGTCCGGTGGGATGGGCCTGCCGGCGCGCACCGTCGGTGCGATGGTGCTGCTGGATCTGGTGGTGCACACCTGGGACGTGGCGCGGGCCACCGGCCGGCCGTACGAGGCACCCTCGGGGTGCGTGGCCGAGCTGCGGACGCTGGTCGCGCGGATGGGCTCGACGGCCCGGCGGATGAACGTCTTCACCGAACCGGTTCCGCTGCCGCCCGGTGGCACCGAACTCGACGTCCTGCTGGCGGAGACGGGCCGCGACCCCCGCGGCTGACGGACCGTCGGCCGGGCGCTCGGACATGGCCCGATTGCGCCCGCCGCGGCGCCGCCTTCGCCCCTAGGGTGGATCACCTCCGACGGACGGCGACGAGTGGGAGGGGCCCAGCCCGCATGAACGCGCACCGCACGCCCCGCGACCGGCTCCCCGAGGCACTGATCGAGTTCTACGGGCTGGCGCCGCTGCCCCGCGAGGGCGGCCGGTTCCGGCAGACCTGGGCGGGCCCGCCGCGCCCCGACGGACGGCCCGAGGGCACGGCGATCGTGATGCTGCTCACCGCCGGGCCGGGCGACTTCTGCGCCCTGCACCGCCTGCCGACCGACGAGATCTGGCACTTCTACACGGGGGACCCGCTCACCCTGCTCCTCCTGTCCGAAGGCGGCTCACGGCCCGAAGGCGGCCCACTGCCCGCCGGCGGCGCACGCCTCGACGCCGGCGGGCACCCGGACGACGGCGGGCGCGCCGAGGGCGCCGAGGGGCGCTCGGCCCGTACGGTCGTCCTCGGACCGGACGTCCTGGGCGGGCAGCACGTCCAGTTCACCGTGCCCGCCGGTACGTGGATGGCCGCCGAGGTCGCCGACGGCGGCGCCTGGACGCTCTTCGGCTGCACGATGGCGCCCGGATTCACCTTCGCCGACTACGAGCACGGGGACGCCGCCGAACTGGCCGCGCGCTTTCCCCAGGAGGCAGCGCGGATCGCCGCGCTGAGCCGACCATGACCCAGCCGCCGACCCCCGCGGAGCCGTCGACCCCTGACGAGCCCACCGGCCGCGACGTCCCGGGCCGCCGCGCACTGCCCGACCTCACCGGGCAGGTCGCCCTCGTCACCGGCGCCGCGGGCGGAATCGGCCGCGGTGTCGCGCTGCGGTTCGCCGCCGCGGGTGCCGAGGTCGTGGCGCACTACCGCACGGGCGCCGACGCGGCCCGCGCGCTGGTCGCCCGGATCGAGGAGGGCGGCGGGCGCGCGCTGGCGCTGCGCGCCGATCTGGCCGACGAGGAGGAGTGCCACCGGTTGGTGGCGCGGGCGGCCGACTGGCGCGGGCGGCTGACCGCGCTGGTGAACAACGCGGCGGTGCAGCCGACCCAGGAGCTGGCGGGGATGTCGCTGGCCGACTGGCGGGCGGTGGCGGATGTGAACGTGCACAGCGTCTTCGCCTGCACCCAGGCCGCGGCGGGCGTGATGCGCGCACAGGGGACCGGTTCGGTGACCCATATCGCCTCGATCGAGGCGGACCGCCCGGCGCCGCGGCACGCCCACTACTGCGCGTCCAAGGCGGCGGTGGTGATGCACGCGCGCTCGGCGGCGCTGGAGTACGGGCCGTACGGGATCCGCGTCAACAGCGTCTCACCGGGACTGATCGCGCGCCCCGGTCTGGCGGAGGACTGGCCGGAGGGGGTGCGGCGCTGGGAAGCGGCGGCGCCCACCGGGCGGTTGGGCCGCCCGGAGGACGTCGGCGACGCATGTGTGTTCCTCGCCTCACCGATGGCGTCGTGGATCACCGGACACGATCTCGTCGTCGACGGTGGCGTCTCGGCCCGGCCCACATGGTGACGGCGGACACCTCCGGCCCCGAACGGTTCCATGACCAAAGGTGCGGCGGGCCGTGGCCCGCCGCAGCCTGCCGAACCGTTACGGCCACACCAGGCAGTACGCCTGATGCCCCGCCTCGTGCAGCCGGTGGCTGAAGTCCTGCCACTCGTGCAGCAGCTGGTAGACGGTGAAGGCGTCGCGCGGGCCACCGCGGTCGGGGACGGTGGACCAGATGAAGGCGGCCGCGCCGACCGACTCCTCGCCGACGCCGCGCAGCGGGTCGACCACGGTCATGGGGAGCTTGACGACGGCGTAGTCGGGGTGGAGGACGACGAGTTCGAGCGGCGGAACCTTATGGAGCGGTATGCCCTCTATACCGGTGAGGACCATGGCGGCCATCGTCTCCGGCTTGATCTTGGTGAACATACCGCCCATACCGAGCTCGTCACCGCCGAGTTCCTCGGGGCGCATGGAGATCGGAACGCGGGCCGCGGTCGCTCCGTTGGGCGCGCCGAAGTATTTGTACGTCACCCCCATGCGGCCGCCTCTGATGTCCCCGCCCTTGTTCTCGTCGGTTTCCTCGCGCCGGTGACGGCCGCGCTGGGCGCGCTCGGGACCCCGGTCATTGGTTCCCTCGCCCAGTTCGCCACCGCGATGCATATCTCCACCCGACCACTCGCAGCCCCAGCCGCGCAACCCGATCATCGTCTCAGAGACCTCCCCCGTCGCAGGCGCGTGAAACGCCCGGCCGCACGCCCCCGTGCGCCTCTGAGACCATTGCTTGCGTGACTTACTCGTACGTCGCCCCAGTTTCGCAGACGACTGGGGGCTGACGCCCGGTCGGAAGCGAGAGGAATCAAAAAAGGATCGAACGGGAACCGCGCGGCACCTTGGGTGGTCCAAGCGGGGATTCCCGCACCGTTGTCAGCCGGGCCGTGTCCGTGCGTCGCCGCCCTCCCCGTTTATGCAGGTCAGGATCCCAGTGTCTTTTCCGTATGAAGCCCCTGTTTCGCAGTCGCTGTTCGAGCGCGCGTCCGCGGTGACGCCGGGCGGCGTCAACTCTCCGGTGCGGGCGTTCCGGGCCGTGGGCGGTACGCCCCGGTTCATGGTGTCCGGTACCGGTCCGTACCTCACCGATGCCGACGGCCGTGAGTATGTCGACCTCGTGTGCTCCTGGGGGCCGATGATCCTCGGTCACTCGCACCCCGAGGTGATCGCCGCGGTCCAGGAGGCGGTCGCCCGCGGTACGTCCTTCGGCACGCCCGGCGCGGGCGAGGTCGAGCTGGCCGAGGAGATCGTGGCCCGGATCGAGCCGGTCGAGCAGGTGCGGCTGGTCTCCAGCGGCACCGAGGCGACCATGTCGGCGATCCGTCTGGCGCGCGGTTTCACCGGCCGCCCCAAGGTGATCAAGTTCGCCGGCTGCTACCACGGGCATGTGGACGCGCTGCTGGCCGCGGCCGGCTCGGGCGTGGCGACCTTCGGTCTGCCCGACACGCCGGGTGTCACGGGTGCGCAGGCCGGCGACACGATCGTGCTGCCGTACAACGACCTGGAAGCGGTGCGGGCGGCGTTCGCCGCGCACCCGGGCGAGATCGCCTGCGTGATCACCGAGGCGTCGCCCGGCAACATGGGCGTGGTGCCCCCGCTGCCCGGCTTCAACCAGGGGCTCAAGGACATCTGCGCCGGCGACGGCGCGCTGTACATCTCCGACGAGGTGATGACCGGCTTCCGCGTCAGCAAGGCCGGCTGGTACGGAATCGACGGCGTGCGTCCCGATCTGATGACCTTCGGGAAGGTGATGGGCGGCGGCTTCCCGGCCGCGGCCTTCGGCGGCCGCGCGGACGTCATGGCGCACCTCGCCCCGGCCGGCCCGGTCTACCAGGCGGGCACCCTGTCGGGGAACCCGATCGCCACCGCGGCCGGCGTCGCGCAGCTGCGGCTGCTGGACGACGCCGCGTACGAGAAGGTCGACGCGGTCTCCGCCGAGCTGCGCTCGCTGGTGACCGGCGCGCTGGCCAAGGAGGGCGTCGCGCACCGCCTCCAGGTCGCGGGCAACATGTTCTCGGTCTTCTTCACCGGCCGGGACGTCACGAACTACGACGAGGCCAAGGCGCAGGAGTCCTTCCGCTTCACCGCCTTCTTCCACTCGATGCTGGCGCAGGGCGTCTACCTCCCGCCGTCCGCCTTCGAGTCGTGGTTCGTCTCGACCGCGCACGACACGCAGGCCGTGGAGCGGATCGCGGCGGCGCTGCCGGCCGCCGCCCGGGCCGCCGCCGAAGCGACCGAGTGAGGGGCGCCATGAGCCACGAAGACATCACCGTTGTCCATCTGATGCGGCACGGCGAGGTGCACAATCCCGAGGGCGTGCTCTACGGGCGCCGGCCCGGCTACCACCTGTCCGATCTGGGGCGGAAGATGGCCGACCGGGTCGCGGAGCACCTCGCGGGGCGGGACATCACGCATGTCGTCGCCTCGCCGCTGGAGCGTGCGCAGGAGACCGCGACGCCGATCGCCGGTGCGCACGGCCTGGACCTGGCCACCGACGAGCGGCTGATCGAGGCGGGCAACGTCTTCGAGGGCAAGACCTTCGGTGTCGGCGACGGCGCGCTGAAGAAGCCGGGGAACTGGAAGTACCTGACCAACCCGTTCCGGCCCTCGTGGGGCGAGCCGTACATCGAGCAGGTCGTACGGATGATGGCGGCGCTCGGTGCGGCGCGGGACGCGGCGCGCGGGCACGAGGCGGTGGCGGTCAGCCATCAGCTGCCGATCTGGATCGTCCGCAGCTTCGCGGAGCGGCGGCGGCTGTGGCACGACCCGCGCAAGCGGCAGTGCACGCTGGCCTCGCTGACGTCGTTCACGTTCCACGGCGACAAGATCATTTCGGTGGGGTACAGCGAGCCGGCGCGCGACCTGGTTCCCTCCCATCTCCTGGCGGGCGCCAAACCCGTCAAGGGAAAGGCCAAGGCTTTCGGGGCCTGACGCTGCATCACTTGGCGGAACGCCGATGGCCGGCAAAATGAAATATCTGAGCGATTAACTCGGTTCCCCGACGCTCGACATGCCCTTCACTCAGTTGTCCGTTTATATGGATATTGAGTTCGGCGAGCACGGATGGGGTCGAGGGTATGCGCGCGATCAGTCGACGAAACCTGTTGAGTATGGGAGTTGGTGCGGCCGCGGCGCTGGGCGTCGCCGGCTGCACCTCGTCGGGCTCGGGCGCGGACAAGCAGAAGGCGAAGAACTCCGTCCAGGCCCGGCCGCAACTCATCGGTGACGGCTCGACTGCGATATATGGCCCACAGCCCCATCAACCGAAAACACCCGAACGGCTGGAACCCGGACAGACCCCTCCGCAGTTCGTGGTCTTCTCCTGGGACGGCGCGGGAGAGGTCGGCAACGGCCTCTTTCCCCGCTTTCTCAAACTCGCCAAGGACCACGGCGCGGCCATGACCTTCTTCCTGTCCGGGCTCTATCTCCTGCCCGAATCCCAAAAACACCTCTACGAGCCCCCGGGCAACCGGCGCGGCGCCTCCGACATCGGCTACCTCAGCGACGAGCACATCAAGGAGACGCTGAAGCACGTCCGCCAGGCCTGGCTGGACGGCCACGAGGTCGGCACCCACTTCAACGGCCACTTCTGCAGCGGCTCGGGCGCCGTGCGGCACTGGAGCCCCCAGGAATGGCAGTCCGAGATCGACCAGGTGATGGACTTCGTCACCAGATGGCGTACGAACACCGGCTTCAAGGATCTCGAACCGCTGCCCTTCGACTACCGCCGGGAACTCGTCGGCGGCCGTACGCCGTGCCTGCTCGGCCAGGACAATCTGCTGCCCATCGCCAAGGAACTCGGCTGGCGTTATGACGCCAGCTCGCCCGGCGGCCGGCAGATGTGGCCGAAGAAAAGGATGGGAATCTGGGACTTCCCGCTCCAGCAGATTCCCTTCCCGGGTCACCCTTTCGAGGTGCTCTCCATGGACTACAACATGCTCGCCAATCAGTCCAGGAGATCCACCAAGGCCCCGCCCGCCAACTACCCGGGCTGGCGGCAGCAGGCCACCGACGCATATATCTCCGGATTCCGCCGGGCCTACGAGACCAATCGCGCGCCGTTCTTCATCGGCAACCACTTCGAGCAGTGGAATGGCGGCATCTATATGGACGCCGTCGAGGCGGCGCTCAAACACATCGCCAACGAGCAGAACCGGGATGTCCATCTCGTCTCGTTCCGGCAGTTCGCCGACTGGATCGACGCCCAGGACCCCGAGGTGCTGTACAAGCTGCAGCAGATCCCCGTCGGCCAGCGCCCCAAGGAGGGCTGGAAGGCCTACCTCTCGACGGCCTGACATGCCGCTGTGACGCGGTGGCCGGCCCGGCGAGGGGGGTGTGGAAGATCCGGAAAAGGCCCATGCGAAACTTTTCACATGAGTGCTAGCCGCGCCCCACGCCGCCTTGCGCGCCGACGCCGTACCACCCTGCTCGCCGCGGGCACCGCGGCCGCCGCACTGGCACTGAGCGCCTGCGGCGACGGTGCCTCCGGCGGCTCCGCGCAGACCCGGTTCGTCCAGGGCAAGGACGGCATCGACACCGTCAAGCCCGGCGACCGGCAGCCGGCGCCCGCACTGTCCGGCGAGACCACCACCGGCAAGAACCTCGACGTCGCCGACTACAAGGGCAAGGTCGTCGTCCTCAACGTCTGGGGATCGTACTGCGGGCCCTGCATCGCCGAGGCGCCGAACTTCGCCAAGGTCTTCAAGGAGACGAAGAGCAAGGGCGTGCAGTTCGTCGGGATCAACACCCGCGACACCGACAAGTCGCTGGCCACCAACTTCGAGGACGAGCACAAGGTCCCCTACCCCAGCCTGTACGACCCGACCGGCAAGCTGATGCTGCGCTTCCCCAAGGGCAGCCTCAACCCGCAGGCCATCCCCTCCACGATCGCCGTCGACCGGCAGGGCAGGATCGCCGCGCGTTCGCTCGGCCCGCTCACCGAGGACGCGCTGCGTAAGATGGTCACCCCGCTGATCGCCGAGAAGTGATCACGTGATCCAGCTCGCCGTCGCGGAGAACCAGACCGTCCTCAACGGCACTCTGCTCGCCGCCGTTCCCATCGCCCTCCTCGCCGGGCTCGTCTCCTTCTTCTCGCCCTGCGTCCTGCCGCTGGTCCCCGGCTACCTGTCCTACGTCACCGGCGTCACCGGCACCGACCTCGCCGAGGCCCGCCGCGGACGGATGCTGGCCGGCGCCTCCCTCTTCGTCCTCGGCTTCACCGCCGTCTTCGTCTCCGGCGGCGCGCTCTTCGGCTTCTTCGGCCAGACCCTGCAGACGTACAAGGGCGTCCTGTCGAAGGTCCTGGGCGTGCTGATGATCCTGCTCGGGCTGGCCTTCGCCGGAGTGCTGCAGCGCTTCGGCCAGCGCGAACTGCGCTTCCACATGAAGCCCGCCATGGGACTGGCCGGCGCACCCGTGCTCGGAGTGCTCTTCGGCATCGGCTGGACGCCGTGCCTGGGCCCCACCTTCGCCGCCGTCAGCGCGCTCGCCTTCTCCGACGCCAGCGCCGGCCGCGGCGCCCTGCTCACCGTGGCGTACTGCCTGGGCCTGGGCGTGCCGTTCCTCGCCGTCGCCCTCGCCTTCCGCCGGGTGCTCGGCGCGTTCGGCTGGGTCAAACGGCACTACCAATGGGTGATGCGGATCGGCGGCGGCATGATGGTCGCGCTCGGCATCCTCCTCGTCACCGGCCTCTGGGACAGCCTGATGTCCGAGCTGCAGAGCTGGACGCAAAGCTCCACCGTTGGGATCTGACTGATGTCCACCAAGACCGACACCCCCCGCGAGCCCGGTTCCACCCCCGAGCCGGGCGGCGACCTGGGCGCCGCCGGATCCCAGCTGTCCACCGCACCCAGGGAGGACGTCACCCTCCCCTCCCTCGGCCCCTTCGGCTGGGCGCGCTGGTTCTGGCGGCAGCTGACCTCGATGCGGGTGGCGCTGCTGCTGCTCTTCCTGCTGTCGATCGGCGCCATCCCCGGCTCGCTGATCCCGCAGACCAGCATCGACCCCGTCAAGGTCGACCAGTTCAAGGCCGACCACGCCACCCTCGGCGACATCTACGACAAGCTCGGGATGTTCCACGTCTACAGCTCGGTGTGGTTCTCCGCGATCTACCTGCTGCTGTTCATCTCGCTGATCGGCTGCATCGTGCCGCGCAGCTGGCAGTTCGTCGGACAGCTCCGCGGCCGCCCGCCGGCCGCCCCGCGCCGGCTGACCCGGCTGCCCGCCTACACCACCTGGCGCACCGACGCGGATCCCGACGAGGTCCTCGCGGCGGCCCAGCGGATGCTGAAGAAGCGGCGCTTCCGTGCCCACCGGGCCGGCACCGCCGTCGCCGCCGAGAAGGGCTATCTGCGGGAGGTCGGCAACCTCGTCTTCCACGTCGCGCTGATCGTGATGCTGGTGGCGTTCGCCGTCGGCAGCCTGTGGAAGTCCGAGGGCGGCAAGCTGATCACCGAGGGCGACGGATTCGCCAACAACCTCACCCAGTACGACGACTTCAAGTCGGGCCCCTTCTTCGACACCGACACCCTGGAGCCCTTCGGCTTCACCCTCGACAAGTTCGAGGCGACCTACGAGCGCACCGGACCGCAGAAGGGCACCCCCCGCGTCTTCCGCGCCCACATCAGGTACTTCTCCGGCGCCGACGGCAAGGAGCACAAGACCGCGATCGAGGTGAACACCCCCCTCGACATCGCCGGCTCCAAGGTCTACCTGCTCTCCCACGGCTACTCGCCGGAGGTCACCGTCAAGGACGGCCGCGGCAAGGTCGTCTACAAGGGCGCGGTGCCCTTCCTCCCGCAGGACAGCAAGAACTTCACCTCGACCGGTGTGGTCAAGGTCCCCGGCGCGCAGACCAAGGACGGCAAGCGCAACCAGCTCGGCTTCCAGGGCTTCTTCGTGCCGACGTTCGGCGGCAAGGGCTCGGGCTCGATGTTCTCCCAGTTCCCCGCGCTGGACTACCCGGTACTGACGCTGACCGCCTACCACGGCGATCTGGGCGTCTCCTCCGGAGTGCCGCAGAACGTCTACCAGCTGGAGAAGAAGGGCCTCAAGCAGTACAAGGCCAAGGGCCGTCCGCTGGCCCAGATGATGCTGCCCGGCGAGACCATGAAGCTGCCCGACGGCGACGGCAGCATCCAGTTCACCGGCGTCAAGAGCTGGGCCAGCTTCAAGGTCTCCCACCAGCCCGGCAACGGCCTCGCGCTGACCGGCGCGGTCGCCGCCCTGCTGGGCCTGGCCGGCTCGCTGTTCATCCAGCGGCGCCGGGTGTGGGTGCGGGCCGAACAGGGCGCGGACGGCACGACGGTGGTCGAGCTGGCCGGCCTCGGCCGCAGCGAGTCCGCCCGACTGCCCGAGGAACTCGCCGAACTCGCGGCGGCGCTGGAACCCGACGCCCCGCTCGCCCCGGGCGCCGCCCCCGGCAGCGCTACGGACTCCGGCACCGATGCGGACTCCGGCACCGGATCCGACACCTCCTCCCCAGACCCCGCGGAGCCCACTGACTCTGACGGTCCTGCTGACCCCTCCGAAGGAGCGCGCGCGTGAACATCGCTGCCGCAGCCAACGAGACAATGGCGCACAACAGCAACCTGCTGGTCTATTCGGCGATGGCGATCTACACGCTCGCCTTCCTCGCGCACATGGCCGAGTGGGTGTTCGGCAGCCGCAGCAAGGTCGGCCGCACCGCCGCCGCCCTGACCGCCCCGGCCGCGGCGTCCGCCGCCCCCGCCGCCCAAGCGGCGCAGCAGCGCGGCGGCACGGCCGTACTGGAGCGGCCCAAGGTCATCACCAAGGCCGCCGCCGGCAGCCGCGACGTCCCCGACGGCCCCGGCGCCGCCGGCGGCACGGAGAAGGGCGACCTCTACGGGCGGATCGCCGTCTCGCTGACCGTCCTGGCCTGGGCCCTGCACGTGGGCGGCGTCGTCACCCGCGCCCTGTCCGTGGAGCGCGCCCCCTGGGGCAACATGTACGAGTTCTCCACGACTTTCGCCGCGGTCGCGGTCGGCCTCTACCTGCTGCTGCTCGCGCTCAAGAAGAACGTCCGCTGGATCGGCCTGCCCCTGGTCACCACAGTCCTGCTCGACCTGGGACTCGCCGTCTCGGTCCTCTACACCGCCAGCGACCAGCTCGTTCCGGCCCTGCACTCGTACTGGCTGTGGATCCACGTCAGCTGCGCGATCATCTCGGGTGCGGCCCTCTACCTCGGCGCCGTCGCCACCCTGCTGTTCCTCTTCCGGGACCGCTACGAGGCCAGGCTCGCCGACCCGGACGGCAAGCAGCCCGGCGCCTTCGCCGCGTCCGTCCTGGAGCGGCTGCCCGCGGCCGCCTCGCTGGACAAGTTCGCGTACCGCATCAACGCCACCGTCTTCCCGCTGTGGACGTTCACGATCATCGCGGGCGCCATCTGGGCCGAGGCCGCCTGGGGCCGCTACTGGGGCTGGGACCCCAAGGAGGTCTGGTCCTTCATCACCTGGGTCGCCTACGCCTGCTACCTGCACGCCCGCGCCACCGCCGGCTGGAAGGGCCGCAAGGCCGCCTGGCTCGGCCTGATCGCCTTCGTCTGCTACCTGTTCAACTACTACGGCGTGAACATCTTCGTGACGGGCCTGCACTCCTACGCGGGAGTCTGATCGCGGCCGCACCCGTTCCCGGCGTCCCCTCGGGCGCCGGGTAGGGGCGCTCACCCGCCTCCGATGTCCTCACGCCACAGCGCCGGCCGCGCCTCGATGAAGTCGCGCATCATCCGCGCGCACTCGGGGTCGTCCAGCACGACGATCCGCACACCGTGCCGGGCGAGCCAGTCATGCCCGCCGTGGAACGTCCGGGCCTCGCCGATCACCACCCGCGAGATCCCGAACTGGCGGACCAGGCCGCTGCAGTACCAGCAGGGGGAGAGGGTGGTGACCATCGTCGTACCGCGGTAGCCGCGCTGCCGGCCGGCCGCGCGGAAAGCCGCCGTCTCCGCGTGCAGCGAGGGATCGCCGTCCTGGACCCGGCGGTTGCGGCCGCGGCCCAGCAGCGCGCCGTCCGGTCCGTACAGCGCCGCGCCGATCGGGATACCGCCCTCGGCCAGCCCTGCGCGCGCCTCCTCCAGCGCCGTCGCCAGCATGGCGCGGGCCTGCTCCTGCAGATGGTCGGGGTGCCCGGACGGGTCGCTGTGGCCGTCGACGCCGCCGCGCAGCCGGAACTCGTCGCGGTCCTGACCCCAGTCCTGCGTACGGTCCATGAGATCACCGTACGCCGCGCCGGACCGCCTTGGCGGCATCGAACGCCCCGACCCGCCCCGACCCTCGGCCGGACGCCCGAAGCCCTCGGCCGGTGGGCGCTATCCCTTGGCCGGCGGGGTGTCCTCGGGGCCGTCCGCCGCCTCGCCGCTCTTGCGGCGCAGCTCCTCCTCGCGGCGGCGCAGATCGGCCTCCCAGTCCTTGAGCAGGGCCTCGTCCTTCTTGTTCTCGTCCTTGAGGGACCTGAGGAACTCGGGGTTGTCGTCCGGGGCGACGAACTTCGTGCGGTGGTTGCGGTGCCACTCGGCGGGGGTGCTGCCGCCGCCCGTCGCCGGCTGCCGCTGCTTGCCCGCCACCAGCCACGCGACCGGCCCGATCAGCACCTCGCCGAAGAGCAGGATGATGATCACCCAGACCACCTTGGGCAGCCCGCGCACCTGCGATTCGGGGGTGTTGAGGCAGTCGATGAACGCGTAGATCCACAGCGCCAGCACCAGTAGGAACGGCAGATACCTGAGCATTGCGGAACGAGCCCCCTGCGCGTGACGGCGGGCCCTCGACGGGGCCCGGTGACCCGCCCAGGGTAGTGCGTACCCGATACTGGAACGCATGGCTTACGACGATCTCCGCTCGTTCCTGCGCGCACTTGAACGCGAAGGCGACCTCAAGCGCATCAAGGCCGAGGTCGACCCGTATCTGGAAGTCGGCGAGATCGTGGACCGGGTGCAGAAGTCCGGCGGCCCGGCGCTGCTCTTCGAGAACGTCAAGGGTTCGGCCATGCCGCTCGCCATGAACGTCTACGGCACCGACCGCCGGCTGCTGAAGGCGCTGGGCCTGAAGGCGTACGAGGACATCAGCGGCAAGATCGCCGGTCTGCTCAAGCCGGAACTGCCGCAGGGCTTCGTCGGCGTGCGCGAGGCGTTCGGCAAGCTCGCGGGCATGACGCACGTCCCGCCGAAGAAGGTCAAGGGCGAGAGCGCCCCGGTGCAGGAGGTCGTGCTCACCGGCGACGACGTCGACCTCGACCGGCTCCCCGCCCTGTTCACCTGGCCCAAGGACGGCGGCTCCTTCTTCAACCTGGGGCTGACGCACACCAAGCACCCGGAGACCGGCGTACGCAACCTCGGCCTCTACCGGCTGCAGCGCCACGACAAGCGCACCATCGGCATGCACTGGCAGATCCACAAGGACAGCCGCAACCACTACCAGGTCGCGGCCAAGCGCGGTGAGAAGCTGCCCGTCGCCATCGCCTTCGGCTGCCCCCCGGCCGTCACCTACGCCTCCACCGCCCCGCTCCCCGGCGACATCGACGAGTACCTCTTCGCCGGCTTCCTCCAGGGCAAGCGGATCGAGATGGTCGACTGCAAGACGGTCCCGCTGCAGGTGCCGGCCCACGCCGAGGTCGTCATCGAGGGCTGGCTGGAGCCCGGCGAGATGCTCCCGGAGGGCCCGTTCGGCGACCACACCGGCTTCTACACGCCGCAGGAGCCGTTCCCGGCGCTGACCATCGACTGCGTGACGATGCGCAAGCGCCCGCTGCTCCAGTCGATCGTGGTCGGCCGCCCGCCGACCGAGGACGGCCCGCTCGGCCGCGCGACGGAGCGCTTCTTCCTCCCGCTCCTCAAGATCATCGTCCCGGACATCGTGGACTACCACCTCCCCGAGTCCGGCGGCTTCCACAACTGCGCGATCGTCTCGATCGACAAGAAGTACCCCAAGCACGCGCAGAAGGTCATGCACGCCATCTGGGGCGCGCACATGATGTCGCTGACCAAGCTGATCGTGGTCGTGGACGCGGACTGCGATGTCCACGACCTCCACGAGGTCTCCTGGCGCGCCCTGGGCAACACCGACTACGCCCGCGACCTGACCGTCGTCGAAGGCCCCGTCGACCACCTCGACCACGCCTCCTACCAGCAGTTCTGGGGAGGCAAGGCCGGCATCGACGCCACGAAGAAGTGGCCCGAGGAGGGCTACACCAGGGACGGCGGCTGGCCGGACATGGTCGAGTCCGACCCGCCGACGGCGGCCCTGGTCGACCGCCGCTGGAAGGAGTACGGCCTGTGAGCGCCTCCGCCGCCGCGGTACCGCAGCCGGGCAGGACCAAGGCGTTCCTGCGCCTGGTCGTCATCGAGCACTCGGTCTTCGCGCTCCCCTTCGCCTACATCGCGGCGTTCACCGCCATGTACCAGCTCGACAAGCGCATCCACTGGGTCCCGCTGCTGCTGGTGACCGTCGCGATGGTGGGTCTGCGCACCTTCGCGATGGCCGTCAACCGCATCATCGACCGCGAGATCGACGCCCGTAACCCGCGCACGGCCGGACGCGAACTCGTCACCGGCGCGGTCTCGGTCAAGTCCGCCTGGACCGGCGCGCTGGTCGCCGTCGTCGTCTTCCTGGGCGCGGCGGCCCTGCTCAACCCGCTGTGCCTGGCGCTGGCCCCGGTCGCCGTGGTCCCGATGGTGGTCTATCCGTACGGCAAGCGATTCACGAACTTCCCGCATGCGATCCTCGGCCTGGCCCAGGCGATGGCCCCGGTCGGCGCGTGGATCGCGATCACCGGCGCGTGGTCCTGGGAGGCGGTGATCCTCGGCCTCGCGGTCGGCATCTGGATCGGCGGCTTCGATCTGATCTACGCCTGCCAGGACGTCGAGGCGGACCGCGCCAACGGCGTGATGTCCGTACCGGCCCGCTTCGGTGTGCCGGGCGCGCTGTGGGGCGCGCGCTGGTGCCACGTCGTGACGACCGCGCTGCTGGTCTGGTACGCCCTCGCCATCGGCGCCGGTGTCTTCTTCTGGCTCGGGATGGTGATCGTCACCGCGGCCTTCTGCTACGAGCACGCGATCGTCCGCCCGCACGACACCTCCCGGCTGAACCGGGCCTTCTTCCAGGTCAACAGCTTCATCGGCATCGCGCTGTTCGTCTGCGCGCTGCTGGATCTGGTGGTGCGCGGGCTGTCGGTCTGACGTGGTGTCGGGCCGGCGCGGTGTCGGGCCGGCGTCCGGATCGTTCGGGGGCCGTCAGCCCTTGCTGACCGGCCAGGCGATCAGGCGCGGGTAGGTCCACAGTTCGCCGCGGGTGGCCTTGACCGTGGCGATGATGGCGCAGACCATGCCCGATATGCCGTAGGCGGCCATGATGCCGATCACGGTCAGCAGCGGCACCGCGAGTCCGGAGCTGTTGCGCTGGGCTTCGGTGTGGGCGGCCGCCGCGAAGATGAAGGCGCTGGCGAAGTAGAGGATCACGCCGAGGGCCGCCATGACGGCCTGGGTGATGCCGAAGTTCAGCGCCTGGGTGGCGTGGTGGCGGACGTAGGGGTCGTGCTTGTGGCGCTCGTTGCCCCGGATGGACATCGGGAAGATCCAGCCGAGGAAGGCGCCCAGGCCGCAGCACACCATGGAGCCGGCCGTGACGGTCAGCAGCGCGCCCAGATGGGACCACATCGCGGGGCCCGTGGAGGGGCTGGGCGGGGGCTGGGTGCCGTAGCCGGGAGTCGGGCCGTAGGCCGGGCCGGGGGTCTGGTAGCCGGGGCCCGGCTGCTGGTACCCGGGGGCGCCGGGGTAGCCGTAACCGCCGTCGGGCGCCGCGCCGTTCGGCCAGGGGGACTGCGGCGTCCCGTACGGCTGCTGGGGACCGCCGCTGTGCGGTCCGTAACCCGGCTGGTGGTAGTCGGACATGGTCTGCTCACCCCGTGTGTGCTGCGTGCTTCGCCCGCGCGGTGCGTGGTGTCGCGTCACGCCTCGGCGGCTCCCGTTCGTTCCGAGGCTACGGGACCGGTCCGACAGCGGCTCCGGCGGTGGTGGCGCGGGCGCGCTCCCGGAAGGCGAAGGCCGCCAGCACCCCGCCGATCAGGCCGAAGAGGTGGCCCTGCCAGCTGATGCCGCTGTCGGTCGGCAGCGCGCCCCACAGGATCGAGCCGTACACCGCGCCGACGACCAGGCCGATGCCGATGTCGAGCGCTTTGCGCTCGATGAAGCCGCGCACCAGGAGGTAGCCGAAGAGGCCGAAGACGACACCGGAGGCGCCCGCGGTGTTGCTGTACGGGGCGGCCGTGAGCCAGACGCCCAGTCCGCTGGTGAGGATGATCAGCGCGACGACGGCGGCGAAGCGCCGCACCCCGCTGCGCAGTGCGGCGACGAAGCCCAGCAGCAGCAACGGCAGGGTGTTGGCCGCCAGATGGCCGAAGCCGAAGTGCAGGAAGGCCGCGGGCACCACGTCGACCAGCTCGGCGGGCTCGCGCGGCTGTATGCCGAAGGTGTCCAGCGCTCCCGCGGTGACGAAGTCGACGCCCTCCAGCAGCCACAACAGCGCGACCCAGCCCAGCATCAGGCAGATCGCCGGCTTGGCGCGTGCGGTCATCCCCGGCCCTCCCTTCTCCTCCCCCGGCGGGTGGCCCCGCGGGCGGCCTCCCCGGTCGGCCCCCGGCGGGTCCGCGCGCGAGGGGCGCACAGGTAACAACGGCCGTGACGGGGTCTGTGGTTCCGCCGGATAGGCTCGATGCGTGGAGCCGCCGCACAACGACACCAGCAAGCAGGACCCCGGGCGACGCCGTCCGTGGGTCGTGGGGATCTCCGGCGCGTCCGGGACGCCGTATGCGGCTTCCGTGCTGCGCGGGCTGCTCGCCGCGGGGGAGGCGGTGGACCTGGTCGTCAGCCGGGCGTCGCGGCTGACGCTGCTGGATGAGACCGGGATTGCGTTCCGGGACGCTCATTGGCGTGCTGACCTGCGGGAATGGCTGGCGCGCGGGGCGGACGGCAAACCGGCGACGTTTCCGGTGACGGAGGCGGACCTGGCGGATGTGCGCTACTGGGCGGCCGGGGATCTGGCGGCCGGGCCGTCGTCGGGTTCGTATCCGGTGAAGGGGATGCTGATCGTCCCGGCGAGCACGGCGTGTGTGGCCGGTGTGGCGCTCGGGCTGTCGAAGGATCTGCTGCAGCGGGTGGCGAGCGTGACGCTCAAGGAGCGGCGGCGGCTGGTGGTGGCGGTGCGGGAGACCCCGCTGAACGGGCCGACGCTGAAGCATCTGGTGACGCTGGACGAGGCGGGCGCCGTGGTGCTGCCCGCCTCGCCGGCGTTCTATGCGGGAGCGACGCACATCCAGGATCTGGTGGACTTCGTCGCGGGCCGGGTGCTCGACGCGGCGGAGGTGCCGCACGGGTTGTACCGGCGTTGGGAGGGGGAGCTTCGGGGTGGCTCCAAGGAAGAGGAGGAGGCCCCCGACGCTCCCTAAGTCAGCGCCTGAGTCGGCGCTTCTTCGGTCGGTCAGCTCTTCTTCGCCGCGGCGGCGCGGCCGAAGCGGCGCCGGGCCCGCGGCTCAGCGGGCTTGTGGGCACGTGAACGATTGGCCTGGTCCTGCAGCTCGCGCATGCGGGCGTAGGCCATCTCGATCGAGTACACGGTGACAGCTCCTGTGAGATCGTCTTTGATCGTTTGGAAGATTCGCAGGGACTGAGCCCTGTGTGCCTTAGATTCTACATGTAGAACTCGAAAATGCGTAAAGATTGGAAGGCTTGAGGGCATGGACGCGGTGGATAGGCAGCTCATCCAGGCACTTCGCGAGAACGGCCGGGCCTCGTACGCGGAGCTCGGCCGCCTCGTCGGCCTCTCCGGGCCCAGCGTCACGGACCGGATCAACCGCCTCGAAGCGGCCGGTGTGATCACCGGCTACCGGGCGACGGTCGACGCCGCCTCGCTCGGCCTCGGCGTCACCGCGCTGGTCGGCATCTCGCTGTCGGACGCCGCCGACCATGAGGACGTCGCCCGCCGGCTGCGCGACCTCGCCGAGATCGAGGACTGCTGGTTCATCGCCGGCGACGACTCGTACATGCTCAAGGTGCGGGTGGGCGATGTGGACGGCCTGGAGCGCACCATCCGGCGGCTGTCCGGCACCAAGGGCGTCTCCCGTACGCGCACCACGATCGTGCTCTCCACCAAGTGGGAGAACCGCGTCGGCGAGCTGCCCGAAGAGGTCGAGTAGGCCACCGGATCCAGGCGGGACACGACGGGCGGACGGGTGCACCAAGGGGGCCCCGTCCGCTGTCATTACGGGGGAGTACGCTCGACGAAGCCTGTTTGCTGCACAGAAGCGGCACAGAATACGGCAGAGACTGGGAGGCGACCGGATGGCTGCGTCGATGGATGCGGGCCTCAAGCGCGAGCTGGAGGCGAAGGTCCACGCCGGGGAGCGGCTGACCCGCGAGGACGGTATCGCCCTGTACGAGTCCGACGACCTGGCGTGGCTGGGCGGCCTGGCCCACGAGGTGCGCACGCGCAAGAACGGCGACGTCGTCCACTTCAACGTCAACCGCCACCTCAACATGACCAACGTGTGCACCGCGTCGTGCGCCTACTGCTCCTTCCAGCGCAAGCCGGGCGAGAAGGACGCGTACACGATGCGCATCGAGGAGGCCGTCCGCCTCGCCAAGGCGATGGAGAACGACAACCTCACCGAGCTGCACATCGTCAACGGGCTGCACCCCAATCTGCCGTGGCGGTACTACCCGCGGTCGCTGAGCGAGCTCAAGAAGGCCCTGCCGAACGTCTCGTTGAAGGCCTTCACCGCCACCGAGATCCACCACTTCGAGACCATCTCGGGCCTGTCCGCCTCCGAGATCCTCGACGAGCTGATCGACGCCGGTCTGGAGTCGCTCACCGGCGGCGGCGCGGAGATCTTCGACTGGGAGGTCCGGCAGCACATCGTCGACCACCGCACCCACTGGGAGGACTGGTCGCGCATCCACCGCCTCGCGCACGAGAAGGGCCTCAAGACCCCCTCGACCATGCTCTACGGGCACATCGAGGAGCCCCGCCACCGCGTCGACCACGTGCTGCGGCTGCGTGAACTCCAGGACGAGACCGGCGGATTCCAGGTCTTCATCCCGCTGCGCTACCAGCACGACTTCGTGGACATGAAGGACGGCAAGGTCCGCAACCGCCTCCAGGCCCGTACGACGATGGCCACCGGCGCCGAGGCGCTGAAGGTCTTCGCGGTCTCCCGCCTGCTGTTCGACAACGTCCCGCACATCAAGTGCTTCTGGGTGATGCACGGTCTGCAGACCACCCAGCTCGCCCTGCAGCACGGCGCCGACGACATGGACGGCTCGGTCGTCGAGTACAAGATCACCCACGACGCGGACAACTACGGCACGCCCAACAAGCTGACCCGTGAGGACCTGCTGGAGCTGATCCGCGACGCCGGCTTCCGCCCCGTCGAGCGCAACACCCGCTACGAGGCCATCCGCGAGTACCCGGGCCCGGACCCCGAGCGCCGCGAGTCGCCGCAGCCGATGCGCGTCTGAGCCGGCCTGCGCCGATTGTCGGAGGGCGGGGTTAGGGTCCGGGGTATGAGCGTGCGTTTCGACCCGGATCCCCCCGTCACCCCCGAACTCCGCGACGGGATCTGCGCGTTGTGGGTCGAGGTCTCCAACGCCGACGGCGCCGTCGGCTTCGTCCCGCCGGTGACGGAGCAGGACGTGCGTCCCGAGCTGCTCCGGCATCTGGCGGCCATGGCCGAGGGCCGGGCGCGCCTGGTGGTCGGGCGGGACGCGGACGACCGGGTCGTGGCGACGGCGTTCCTCACCCTCAACACCCACCGGCTGATGCGGCACTGGCTGTGGGTCTACACCGTCATGCTCCACCCCTCCCTCCAGGGCCGCGGCGCGGGCCGCCGGCTGATGGAGGCCGTCGCCGAGAGCGCCCGCGGCATCGACGGCATATCCGGCATCCGGCTCACCTGCCGCGGCGGCACGGGCCTGAGCCGCTTCTACGGGGCCTGCGGCTACAAGGAGGTCGGCCGGGTCCCCGGCGCCATCAAGGTCGCCGACGACGACTTCCGCGACGACGTCACGATGTGGCTGGAGCTGGGCTGAGCCGGACGCCGGGCCGGTCCGAGGCGCAGCGGCCCGTGGCGGGGGCCCGGAAGATCGTCGGTGGCGCTGTGCTTGACTGGAAGAAGAACCTTTCGGTTGCCGTTGAGAAGAAGGTCCCGTCCGTGAGTAGCCACAAGTTCGCCACGCTCCGCTACACCGCCCTTCGCATCGGCCTGTTCGTCGCCTGCTTCGCGGTGGTGTGGGCGCTGGCCTACTTCCACGTCATCCCGCTCGCCGTGGGCGCGTCCAACACCGTCTGGATGCTGCTGCTCGCCATCGTGATCTCCGCGCCCCTCAGCTTCGTGCTGCTGCGCAAGCAGCGGGACGCGATGTCCGAGCAGATCGTCGCCAAGGTCGACCGGCAGCGCGAGCGGCTCGCGGCCAACGCCGGCCAGGAGGACGGCCTGGGCTAGCGGCCGCCCCCACGTGGCACGCACCACGTAGGGCGGACCCTTCGCGTGGTACAGACCTTTCTGTAAGACGCCTCACAGTCGGTGGGCACCCCGCCGGCGCAGTTCACGACACCTTTCAGGCGCCCGTCGCCGTGGACATCGCTCCACGGCCGGGCGCCTGCCGCGTTGTTGACCGGATCCGGCGCCCGCCGGGCTCCTCGGCGGGCGGCTTCGCCGTCCTCGCGCCGCGGTGTCCGGCGCCCACCAGCCCGGTCGGAACTCAAAGATTTTCTTTGGGTCCCTCAAAGTTCAAGTGTTAACGTACTTGCCATGAAGACCGCAGCCGCGCCCCCGTCCCCCATGAGCGTTCCGCTCGTGGCGCGCCTGCACGTCGATCTTTGCCGCTGTATGTCCGCGGCCTGTTGCCGCCGCTGACCGACCTCGTCCAGCGGCCGGAGATCCTGTCTGAAGCACGGACCTCCTGGCGCTCCTTTCTGCCGTTTCCCCACGTCTTATCTGTCCCCGGAGTGTGTCCGTTGTCCACGTCTGCCGAGACCTCCCAGTCCGCACAGACCCCCAAGGCCCCCAAGGCCTCCCGAATACCCAAGGTCCCGTTCTGGGCCCAGATCCTCGCCGGCCTCGCCCTGGGCGTGCTGCTCGGCGGGATAGCCAAGAGCGGTGACATCGGCTGGCTCACCTCCACGCTGGCGCACATCGGCGACCTCTTCGTCCAGCTGCTGAAGCTGGCCGTCGCCCCGCTGGTCTTCTTCGCGATCCTGGTGTCGATCACCAACCTGCGGCAGGTCAACAACGCCGCCCGGCTCGCCTCCCGCACCCTGCTGTGGTTCATGGCCACCTCGCTGATCGCCGTCGCGATCGGCCTGGCGATCGGCCTGCTCACCCACCCCGGCGCGGGCACCGGCCTGACCCCCAAGGACGGCAAGCTCCCCGAGCACGCCGGCTCCTGGATCGACTTCCTGACCGGCATCGTCCCCACCGACATCATCACGCCGTTCACCGAGCTCAACGTCCTGCAGATCGTCTTCATGGCGGCCGTCGCCGGTATCGCGGCGCTGCAGCTCGGTGAGAAGGCCGAGCCGGTCCTCAAGGTCAGCCGCTCCGTCCTGGAGCTGCTCCAGAAGGCCCTGTGGTGGGTCATCCGGCTCGCGCCGCTCGGCACCGTCGGCCTGATCGGCAACGCCATCGCGACGTACGGCTGGAACCTGATCGGCAAGTACGCGACCTTCACCGTCGACATCTACGTCGGCTGCGCCCTGGTCCTCTTCGGCGTCTACCCGCTGCTGCTGTCGACCGTCGCCAAGGTCAACCCGCTGCAGTTCTTCCGCGGCGCCTGGCCCGCCATCCAGCTGGCCTTCGTCTCCCGTTCGTCGGTCGGCACCATGCCGGTCACCCAGAAGGTCACCGAGCGCCTCGGTGTGCCGCGTGAGTACGCCTCCTTCGCGGTGCCGTTCGGCTCGACGACCAAGATGGACGGCTGCGCCTCGATCTACCCGGCGATCGCCGCGATCTTCATCGCGCAGATCTTCGACATCCCCCTCG
Organism: Streptomyces sp. NPDC059008; assembly: GCF_042749045.1. Taxonomy (NCBI): domain Bacteria; kingdom Bacillati; phylum Actinomycetota; class Actinomycetes; order Kitasatosporales; family Streptomycetaceae; genus Streptomyces; species Streptomyces sp. NPDC059008. The sequence continues at coordinate 30,445 of NZ_JBHYJC010000062.1, forward strand.
GCATCGGCGACTACCTGCTGATCGCGTTCGTCTCGGTCATCGGTTCCGCCGCCACCGCGGGTCTGACCGGCGCCACGGTCATGCTGACCCTGACCCTCTCCACCCTGGGCCTGCCCCTGGAGGGCGTCGGCCTGCTGATGGCCATCGACCCGATCCTGGACATGATGCGCACGGCGACGAACGTCGCCGGCCAGGCGCTCGTCCCGATCCTGGTCGCCGCCAAGGAGAAGATCCTGGACCGCGAGGCGTACGCGGCCGCCACCAGCATCCGCATCGGCGACGGCGACAGCGGCGCGACCGCGGCCACCGAGCCGGAGCCCACGGCCGTGCCCGCCGCGGCCGCCGCGGGCTGACACCCCGGCGCACGCCGAACGGCGCCCCCGCAGCCAGTGCACACCGGC
>NZ_JBHYJC010000063.1:0-30173 GCF_042749045.1 Streptomyces sp. NPDC059008
GAAGCCATTTTTCCGGTGGATCGCTCGGGTCGGTGCTCGTGTCTGGCCTCCGGTAATCACCATGAACCACCTGACAAGCGAATCAAACGCTCACTCAGAGGGCGTTTGAAGTAGGCAGATTGCCCTTGATGCCCTAGTAAGTTCCTCGCCAGGTGGGGGTGGTCTCGTCCGTTATGCGCCTGGCGAGGTTGTCGATCGAGGCGATGTGGATCATGGCTTCGGAGCTGGCGGTGAGGGTCTCGTAGTCGCGGGCGAGACGGCGGTGCATCATGATCCAACCGATACTCCGCTCGACCAACCAGCGTCTTTTCACGACGTGAAACCCACGGGTGTCCGGGTTTCTGTTGACGACTTCGACATCGATTCCGAGGCGGGCGCCGTGCTCGACGACGGCGTTTTTGAAGCCGGTGTCGACCCAGCTCTTGGAGATGGTCGGGTACTTCTCCTTCGCTTGGTCGAGGAGGCGTATTCCCAGGGCGTTCTCCGAGAGGCCGGCGGCGGTGACGGTCACGGCAAGGATGAGGCCGATCGTGTCGGTGAGGATGCCGCGTTTCCTCCCGACGATTTTCTTGGCCGCATCCGTTCCCTGGCTGGTCACGGGTACGTTGCTGGAGGTCTTCACGCTCTGGGTGTCGATCACGGAGGCGGTCGGCTCGGGCTTGCGCCCCTCCTTCACCCGGGCCAGTCCCGTCAGGTCGTGATTGAGCTGGGCGAAGATTCCTTCGTCGCGCCATGCGGCGTAGTAGGCATAGACGGTGCCGTGGTTCGGGAAGTCGTGCGGGAGGTATTTCCAGGGGATTCCCGTGCGGTTCACTTAGAGGATCGCGTTGAAGACGTCGCGTAAATCGACCTTGGCCGGCTGCCCGGTTGACCTGCGGTCAAGCCGGGCCTTTCTCCAGGCCGTCAGCGTCGGCTCGATCAGAGCCCATCGGGCGTCGGACAGGTCACTGGGGTACGGCTTGCGCTCGCTCACGGCGTAGCGTGATCACGGGCGAGCCGGAGGGCTCGGTTCCGCTGTCCATCAGGCGATTCCGCGACATCTTCAAATCAGACGGACTTCCGGGTGCAGAAGCGAACGAGACGGATGGCCGAACCTCCGCCCCGGAGAAGGTCATTCGCCACCTACGGGATGAAAGCCCCCAGAACAGGGCAAGGACGGGAGCCTCATATAGGGCCAGACCTGCATAAACACCCTCTCAGAACAGGTTTTGTGGCGAGACCGGTCCGGGTGTCCTGGTTGCAGAGCGAGGCTGCTGCCAGGTTAGGGCCGCCGTGCCAGCGCCGCCGCTACTGCTGTCGGCCCAGTCGCTGATCGTCCGGTAAGGCGTGTCGTTGACGGTGACCAACAATCCGTGGCGGGCCCCGGGTTCACCCCGGTATGACTCCTGCCATCCACCTACCGGTTCCGTTGGGTGTGGATGCAGAACGGTCGTTCGCCCCGTGGCTATTGCTGCTCCCACTGCTCCTTGGTGATCTCGTACCGTACGCCTCCATGCTCGGAGCCCTCGACCATCTCCATGTCGGAGGGAGTGGGGACGGTGGCCGCGAGCGTCATTTCGAGCTTCCTCATGATGTTGCGCGAACCGTGGTTCACGGACATCGTCGCAGCCCAGACCATGCGCACACCGAGCTCCGTGAACGCCTTGGCCAGCAAGGCCCGCGAGCCCTCGGTGGCATAACCCTTGCCCCATGCCGTCTGCCGTAGCCGGTATCCGAGTTCGGCTTCGTCCAGCGGGCCTTCCGGCTCGGGACGCAGGTGGAACCAGCCGATGAACGCGCCGCCGCCCTTCTCGTGCGCGGCGAACAGTCCGAGCTTGCCGCCCCACTTCTCGTAGCCAGCGAGGATGTTCGGCATGTAGCGCTCGCGGACGACCTCCGGCGCGGTCGGATCACCGCCGGACAGGTAGCGCATCACCGCCGGGTCGCTGTCCAGCTCGATCAGCAGATCCACGAGCGGCGCAGGGCCAGGCGCTCGGTCTCCAGGTAGGTGTCCACGAGCCGATCATGCCTGAGACGCATCGGGCAGCCCAACGGTTTTCCTCGGCAACTAGGGGGCGCCCGCCTCACCGCGTGATCAACCTCCGAAGGACTACGAGCGTCGACCACTTAGCCATCGACCGGCGACGCCCCGGGTCCGAACGTCGTGAGGGCCATCCGTAACCGCTGAGATGAGAGACGGTCCTGAGGCAGTCTCCCGGCTCTCTGAGGGGCCACCCTCATGGCGCGGCACGGTGGTGATCACTTGGGAATCGTCGAGGCGACATCATCGAGGGTGGCGTCCGTGACGAGACCGGTGTCCTCCAGGACGTCCATGTGGTCCTGCACGGTGTTGTTGGCCTGCGTCGCCAGTCGCCGTACCAAGGCGTTCTTGGTGGTTGCGCGCACTTCGCCGATGGTGATGAACACCTTGCCGTGGGATGCCCGGAGGAGGTCCACGAAGAGCTGATCGAAGGCGTGGCCCCGGGCCTTCTTCAACTGGTCCACCCAGCCTTGTTGTTCAGCGGTGGCCTGGTCGGGAATCGGTGCGTTCAGCGCCTCGGAGTCCTCGCGGACCAGTTGATCGAGCTTGCTGTGCCCGTCGAGCACATGCATCCCCGCGCGTTTGATGGCTTCACTCGATGCATGAGTCTGGGCGAGCCGGCCCGCCGGCATCTCCCATAGGCCCGCCTGCCGGACCTTGGCGAGGAAGGTCTTGTCCAACTCGGTGACGGTGCCGGTGTTTCCTGCCCGAGGGGCGGCTTCGCCGGCCCCAGAGACAGGGAGGTTCGCGGAGACTGACTCGTCAGCGGAGCTGTTTCTCTGCGAGAGCCACACGGATACGGTGGCGATGACTGCCACGAGAGCGACGGTGACGGCTATCAGGCGGCCACGACGGGATGATGGCCGTGGGTTCCGCGCATGAGATTTCATCATGCCTCCTGAAGTGCGCGACGGTTCATCAGCGGACGCTGTTGCTGTTGCACCTGGTACTGCCGGGCATGAGGCACGCTAATCTTTGCACTGGGCAAGCGAATCGATTCAGCGAAGGTGCTCAAATGCGCGTAGCGCGCAGTCACCGTCGCCTAGGATCCCCCTCTCCCCTGGCGGTCTCAGATCGACCGCCTGACCGATCGCCCTGCTCGGCGGCATCCGCTCCCTCGCCAACCGGCCGTACGTGGCCGGCGCGAGGTAGGCAGGAGCCCGCCGGCAGCGATCTGCCGGCGGGCTCCTGCATACCCCCGTTGGATGGTTAGTCAGTGATCGGGATCTGCCCGTTGGCGGCGGCCCGCTCAGGGGCGGATGCCTCTGCCTTCGAGGTCGCGCCGCGCTGGGTGAGGCCCTTGAGCATCTCAGCGAGGTCGACGCCCGTGGTCGAGCTGAGCAGTTCCATGCCCTGGGCGACGTTGTCCGCGACCGTACGGGACAGCTGGCTCGCGCCGTCCGTGGAGATCACGGTCATCTTGTCCACGGCGCTGAGCGGTTCGGACGCCTTGGCCACGACCTGCGGCAGCGCCTCGACCAGCATCTGGAGCATGGCCGCATCGCCGTACTGCGCGAACGCGTCGGCCTTCTTCTGCATGGCCTCGGCCTCGGCCGCGCCCTTCGCGGCGATCGCCGCCGCGTTGGCCTCGCCCTCGATCCGTACCGCCTCGGCGAGCGCCGCACGGTGCAGCTTCTCGCCCTCACCGGTCAGCCGGGCGCGCTGGGCCTCCGCCTCGGCCTCCTTGACCTGGGCGATGCGCCGGGCCTCGGCCTCCTGCTCGGCCTGGTAACGGGCCGCGTCGGCGGGCTTGCGGACCTTGGTGTCGAGTTCCCGGTCGGTCAGCGCCGCCTGCCGCTCGGCGACCTTCTCCTGCTCGGAGAGGACCTCCTGCTGACGTGCGGCCTCGGCGAGCGGACCCGCGGCATTGGCCCGGGCGGCCGCGGCCTCGGTCTCGACGCGGATCTCGGCCTGCTTCAGATTAAAAGTCCGCTCGGCGATGGCGATCTCCTCGGCCGCCTTCAACCGCGCCTGCTCCGAAGCCCGCTTGGCGTTCGCCTCGGCGATATCGGCCTCCTGGCGCGCACGGGCGGCCTCCGGCCGGCCCAGGTCCTCCAGGTAGGAGCCCTCGGTGGTGATGTCCTGGATCTGGAACGCGTCCAGAATCAGGCCCTGTCCCGACAGGCTGGCCTCGGCCTCCTCCGCGACCTGCCCGGCGAACACGGCGCGGTCGCGGATGATGTCCTCCACCGACATCCGCCCGACGATGGCCCGCAGCGCACCCGAGAGCACTTCCTGGGTGAAGCCGACGATGCCTTTCTGCTGCTGAAGGAAGCGCTGGGCCGCGGCCCGGATCGCGTCCTCGCTGCCGCCGACCTTGACGATCGCGACGCCTTCGAGGTTGGCCTTCACACCGCGCAGGGTGACAGCGCCGCGGACGGCGACCGGAATGTGGCGGCTCGACAGGTCCAGGGAGAACCGCTGCTGGACGAACGGAACGACGAAGACCCCGCCGCCGACCACGACCTTCTGGCCGCTGTTGTCGATGCTGACCCGTCCGGTCTCCGGGTCGATGGACTTCTTGCCGCGCCGTCCGGTGATGATGAACGCCTCGTTGGGCCCCGCGACCTTGTAGCGCGTGATGACGACAAGGGCGAGCAGGACGAGGAGTACGACGACTCCCACGACGGCGGTAATGACTGGACTCATATCAAATCCCCCCTGCCTTCCCAGGGGTCGGCAGATCGAGTGATGGTCTGTGCGTGTGTATGGGGTGTTCGGTGACGGTTTCCGGTCGCCTGTTGGGGCGGCCGGGGGCGTGAGCCGCGTGGCCTGAGAGGAAGGGGTGGCGGTCAGCTCTCGACCGGTCGCACGGTGACCGAGGTGGACGAGAGCGACTCCTCCACCCAGATCTCGGCACCGCGCGCCACCGGTACCGCGCTCCTGGCCGCCAGCTTCACGGGATGGCCCGCGAGCCGTACCAGCACTTCGCCGTAGCCGTCGGCGGGAATGGCGGTCACCACCGAGCCCGCGATGCCGACCAGGTCCTCCTGACGCGGAGTGGCGTCGGTCTGATCGCGCAGCAGCGCACGGCTGAATTTCCACGCGAGCCAGCCCGCAGCGACTCCGGCCGCGACACCCACTCCCGTTGCGGCACCGGCACCAAGGCTCGTGCCGCCCAGCACGATCGCGCCGGCGAAACCGAACATCGACAGGAAACCCGCGACCACCGGCAGCGACAGCAGACCGTCGAAGAGCCCGTCCATGACTCCCCCGAAGGCCCCTTCGAGGACACCTTCCAGGACACCGTCGAAGACCAGCGAGAGCACGAGCAGCACGACGCCCGCTATGCCGAGGCTAAGAAACCAGGCCACCTGAACACCCTCCCTCGCTCTTGCGAATTGCCTGAACAGGAAGGATCGTCGCACGCATGACCGAGTCAAAACATTGCCGGTTTCCGGCAATCTTTACGCGTCTTTAATGCCGCCTCGCATCACCGGAGTCCGGCGCGGGCTCTCATCCACTGAAGTCTGCGTGGCCGGCTCAGGCCGTGGCGGAGGCGTGCTGCCGACGTCGAGGAGCCGAGGCCGGTCAGGGGGCAGCGGTGGCGCTCAGACGGACGTTGCCGGGCCGGGTATGTCCGTCCAGCCCAACGGGTACGCGTCGTGACCGGCCGGCGGAACGGCCGGTTCGCCGGCCGCCTCGGTGAACGCGGTCAGGGCATCCACCAGCGCCTCGCCCTGTGCGGGGTCCATTCGCCCGACGATGGCGGCGATCTCCTCCCGGCGGCGGGTGGTGACTTCGTCGACGATGCGGCGCCCGTCCTCGGTCAGCTGGATCAGTGTTTCGCGGCGGTTGTCCGGGTTGGCCTGCCGGTCGGTGAGGCCCGCGCCGGTCAGCCGGTCGATCATGCGCATCGCGGTGGAAGGGTTGACCCCGAGGAGTTCGGCCACCGTGGACAGGTTGGTGGCGCCGTGTACCGACAGCACGACCAGCAGGCGGAACTGGGGCAGGGTGACCTTGTCCTCTACTGCGGCCAGTGAGCGCGCGGACACGCCGACCAGGACCCGGGAGGCGGTCAGCACCGCCCGGGTGACCGCATCGACGTCGCCCATGTCCGGTGATCCCTCCGCGCGCTCGATCATGCTCATTTCTACCTCGCTCGGGAGCGCACTTGACAACGTTTGCATAATGCAAAAAGAGTGAGGAGAGGAAAATATGAGTGGAGCAGGCACATCACACCCTGCCGATTCCGTCCTTGAACCAGTCGCCGTCGAGGCTCGGCCGCCATCTCTCCTGGCGCGCGTGGGCAACGCTCCGTGGGGGCTGCTCGCCCTCGCCGTGACAGTTGGCGCGGGCGCCGGGCTCGGCTCGATCGCCTTCCGCTGGCTGATCGTGGCCTCTACCCATCTCTTCTCCGGCCACGGCGATTACGCGGGCGCAGGGCGTAGCGCGAATCCGCAGGTGCCGTGGCTGGGCCCGTTCTTCGTCCTGCTGGCGCCGGTCGTCGGCGGACTGCTCTACGGGCCGCTGGTCGATCGTTTCGCCAAGGAGGCCCGCGGCCACGGGGTACCGGAGGTGATGCTGGCGGTCGCCCAGCGCGGCGGCCGGATCAACCCCCAGGTTTCCGTCGTCAAGGCACTCGCCTCAGCCCTGTGCATCGGTTCGGGTGGTTCGGTCGGCCGTGAGGGGCCGATCGTCCAGATCGGCTCCGCCCTCGGCTCCACCCTGGGGCGGGTGGTCAAGGTCGCCGAGGACCGGATGCGGCTGCTGGTCGCCTGCGGTGCGGCGGGTGGCATCGCCGCCACCTTCAACGCACCCCTGGCCGGTGTCTTCTTCTCGATGGAGCTGATACTGGGCGCCTTCAGCGTCGAGGCGTTCGGCGCCACCGTGCTCTCCAGCGTCACCGCGAGCGTCATCGGCCGGGCCGCCTTCGGCGACACCGCCTTCCTGACCCTGCCGCCCTTCCACGTCGAACACCTCGCTCAGTACGGCCTGTTCGCGGTCCTCGGCGTGCTCGCGGGCGCGGTCGGCGTCGGCTTCACCCGGATCCTGTACTGGATCGAGGACGCCTGCGACTGGGCCTGGCGGGGGCCGGAGTGGCTGCGTCCGGCCGTCGGCGGGTTGCTGCTGGGCCTGGTGCTGCTGGTGCTTCCCCAGATGTACGGCGTCGGCTACCCCGTACTGGAGAACGCCGCCCACGGCGAATACGTCGCCGGCTTCCTGCTGCTCCTGCTCGCCGGCAAGGTCCTGGCCACCAGCCTGACCATCGGCATCGGCGGCTCCGGCGGCGTCTTCGCCCCCAGCCTCTTCATCGGCGCCATGCTCGGCGCCGCCTACGGCGCCACCACCCACCAGCTCATGCCCTCCGCCGCGGGCGCGGTCGGCGCCTACGCCCTGGTCGGCATGGGCGCCATGTTCGCCGGAGCCTCACGGGCCCCCATCACCGCCGTCGTCATCCTCTTCGAGCTCACCGGCCAGTACTCGATCATCCTGCCGCTGATGCTCGCCATCGTCCTGGCCACCCTCACCAGCCGACTGCTCTCCCACGACACCATCTACACCCTCAAACTGCGCCGCCGGGGCATCGACCTGAACGCCCCGGCACCCGGACCCAAGCTGGGTACACAGACCGTGGAATCGGTCATGGAGCAATTGCCCACGCCGCTGGCCGCCGCCACTCCACTCCTGGAGGCGGGAGACCTGCTGCGCCTGTCCGATCACGGCGCGCTGCCCGTCGTGGACGCAGAAGGACGCTACCTGGGCACGATCACGGCCCGCGCCGTCGCCGAGGCACTCTCCGAACGCCCCGACGGCGACATCGAGCCGCCCGCTCTTGCGGGCGACCTCGCCGAATCAGCCCCACCCGTCACCGTCGACATGCCGCTGTCCACCGCCCTGCACGTCCTGGTCGCCGCACCCGGCACCGGACTGCCCGTCCTCGGCCCGGACAAGCACCGCCTCCTGGGCTGGCTCACCCACCAAAGCGCGCTGCGTGCGCTGCACGCACCAGCCATCGCCTGACAGAGGGGCACCCGCCCCGCACGGACCACGCAACACGCATGGGAGACCGCAACAGCTCTCGCAGCACACATGCGTTCGTCACCGGACAGCCGGACCCAACGAAAGCGAAGGTCGTTCCGCATGAAAGCAGTCATCTGCGGCGCCGGGATCGCCGGCCTCGCCCTCGCCCAGCGCCTGGACACCCTCGGCTGGGAGGTCGTGGTGGTGGAAAGGGCACCCGGTCCCCGCGACCAGGGCTACATGATCGACTTCTTCGGTCCCGGCTATGACGCCGCCGAAGCCATGGGCCTCCTGTCCCGTCTTCGGCAGCTCGCCTACCCGGTCAAGGAAGCCGCGTCTGTCGACCACCACGGGCACACCCGCGCCCGGCTGACATATGCGCAGTTCGGCCGGGCGGTACGGGGACGGCTGCTGAGCCTGATGCGCCCCGACCTCGAACAGGCCCTGCGGGAAAGCCTGTCGGAGCGGGTCGACCTGCGCTTCGCCACCAGCATCCGGCACATCGACAACCACGCCACCGGCGTATGCCTGACCCTCACCGACGGCAGCACCCTCACGGCCGATCTACTCGTCGGAGCCGACGGCATCCACTCCACCGTGCGCTCCGTGATCCACGGTGACGAGACGCGCTACCTGCGCTACCTCGGCTTCCACACCGCCGCGTTCGTCTTCGACGCCCCGGACGTCCACGCCCAGGTGCGGGACCGCTTCTGTCTCACCGACACCCTCGGCCGGCAGATGGGGTTCTACGGCCTGCGCGACGGAAAGGTAGCGGCGTTCGCCGTGCACCGCACCCCCGATCCCACCCTGCCGTCCGACGTCCGGAGCGCCCTGCTGAGGGAGTACGCCGGCCTTGGCTGGGTGGTTCCGCGGGCGCTGGAGCAGTGCCCGCCCGCCGACCGCGTCTACTACGACCAGGTCGCACAGATCGACCTGCCGCACTGGAGCCGCGACCGGGTCACACTCGTGGGCGATGCCTGCCAGGCCGTCTCCCTCCTCGCCGGACAAGGCTCATCCCTGGGCATCGCAGGCGCCTACCTCCTGGCCGAACAACTCCACCACAGCGACTCGATCGAGGCGGGCCTGGCCGCATACGAACGCCTCTGGCGGCCGGTGGTCGCCGACAAACAGCGCACGGCACGCAAAGCAGCCCGGTGGTTCGTCCCGGACGCCGCCTGGCAACTGCACGTCCGCCGCGGCATTTTGAAGGCCGCCGGCCTGCCCGGCATCAACCGCTACCTCGGGGTGGCCCTCGCCGGGAAGCCCACATCCGTCGTCGTGGAACTCAACCCCGCTCAGCGCGGCTGAGGTGGCGCAGCAGGACCGGAGGACTGTTCGTGCCGGGTCCGGGGTACCGGCACGGTCTGCGGCTGGGCCGGGGTGCCGGCACGGGGGTTGAGGAGCCGGGTGAGGGGGGTGACGGCGGCGGTGGTGAGGAGGGCGATGAGGACGAGCATGGTGAACAGCTTGTCGCCGATCAGCCCGGTCTGACGACCGATGGCCAGGACGACGAGTTCTGTCACGCCGCGGCAGTTGAGCAGCACACCGACCGTCCCCGCCTCCCGCCACGTGCCACCGAAGGCACGGTGCGCGAGAGCCGCCCCGGCGAACTTGCTCGCCCAGGCGGCGAGCAGCAGGAGCCCCGCGCTGAGGACGCCCAGGCCGCTGAGGGTGGTCAGATCGGCAGAAAGACCGGTGACCACGAAGAACGCGGCCAGCAGGAGGGATCCCATCTGGTGGAGGGGCGCGGCGAGCGCGGCCTGGGCTGCCGGGTCCAGCCGCGGCATGACGACACCGAACGCGAAGGCTCCCAGGGCCGCGTGGACACCGATCCAGGCGGTGGCGCTCGCGGAGAGGAAGAGCCCGGCGCAGATGGTGGCCAGGGCGAGGGAGTGGTGCTGGACGAGGTCCATCCGTGCGGCGAGGCGGCAGAGCAGGGGGCGTACGAGGAAGGCCATGACGAGGCCGTAGGCGGCGAGTTCGGCGGCGGTGCGGGCGATCTGGCCCGCACCGTTGCCGCCGCCCAGGGCGATGACTGCGGTGACGCCGCACCAGGCGAAGATCTCACCCACGCCGGCTGCGGCGGTGGCCGTGGTGCCGACCGGTGTGACGTGCAGTCCGTTGTCGTGCAGGACGCGGGCGAGTACGGAGAAGGCGGTGATGGACAAGGCAGTGCCGACGAACAGAGAAAAGACGAGCGGGTGAACGTCGTGGGCGGGGAGGGCGGGGTGGAGGGCCTGGACGGCATAGGCGGCGGCGGTCACACACACCAGGGCGAGGGCCATGGAGGAGGCGGAGACGGCCACGACGGCATGCCCGCGCCCGCGCAGGGCGGTGAGGTTGAGCTCCCAGCCCGCCGCGAACAGGAAGAACACGATGCCGATGTCGGCGATGATGCCCAGGTACGGGCGGACTTCGTCAGGGAACAGCAGATGGGGCAGGTCGCCGGGCAACTGGCCGAGGACGCTGGGCCCGAGCAGGATGCCGACGGCGATCTCGCCGACGATGACCGGCTGGCGCAACCGTCTGCACAGGGGGACGAAGGCGATCCCGCACAGCAGGATGACCGCGATGTCCGCGAGGACGACGACAGGGGCGGGCGCATGGGCAAGGTGCATGGGCGTGGGGTCCCCTTCACGAAGGTGCCGCGGATCGGCAGGCGGCGGAGGCCGCTCGCGCGGTCAGGCGGCGACACAGGACTGTGTCCGATGCATATGACCTAGAGGGGATTTCCTCGCACTCGCAACCTTCAGCCCGGTTCTTGGCAAAAGCCCGAGATATTTCCACCTGGCGGGGTGTTTCCATTGGCGCGACCGTTCCCCTGCCGCCGTTCCGTTCGCCTGCTCGGGGACCGACGCACACTGGGTTCCCGCGCCGCGCACCACACTGTCTCTGCCTGCGCAGCTGGTCGACGCTTGGTGACAGAGGCCGCGAACAGGTCGAGGCCAGCACTGCCGCTGCTGCTCGCCTGGCGCGTCGGTGCGTCGCCGTCGAAGACGTTGATGGCCGGCAGGCGGGCGGCGCCCCCGGCATCCCTGTCTACGGGGCCTACCTGGACGCGGGCTCCGCGGGCAGGTTGAAGACGTGGCCCGGCGTGACGATCTTCGTGATCTCCTCGCCGAGAAGCGTGGTGGGCTCCTTGTTGTCATGGTCGATGTCGCTGTTCAGCAGGACGACGAGGGTCGCCCGCGCCGATGGCAGATAGACCACCAGGGACTCGTAGCCCGGCAGCGAACCGTTGTGCCCGATCCACCCCTGGACGCTGAAGATGCCGAGGCCGTACCCGATGCCCGGGATGGGGGTCGGGGGTGTGGTGAGCCGCTGCTTCTGCAGGTCGGGACTGATCAGGTCGCCGCCGCCGGGCAGTTTGCCCGTGGCCACCGTACGCGCCCATACGCGCAGGTCCTGCAAATTGGAGATCATCGCGCCGGCCGCCCAGGCCCATGAAGGGTTCCAGTCGGCCGCGTCCTGGACCTCCCCGTTCGCGGTCTGGGTCGTGTATCCCTGCGCGTGCGGGATCGGGAACGTGGCGTCGACTGGCAGGAGCGTGTGGTCCAGGCCGGTCGGTTCCAGGACGTCCTTTTTGATGTAGTCGCGCAGTTGCTGACCGGTGACCTTCTCGATGACGAGGCCGAGCAGGATGAGGTTGGTGTTGGAGTACTTGAACCTACTTCCCGGCGGAAACAGCACATGATGCTGGAAGGCGTAGCCGAGCAACTCCTGCGGGGCGAAAGGCTGGTGTGGATCGTTCGTCAGCGCCTCGTAGAATGCGTTGTCCCTAGAGTAGTTGAACAGGCCGCTGCGCATCCCGGCCAGCTCGCGCAGGGTGATGTTGCTTCCGTTGGGCACGCCTTCGACGTACTTCCCGATCGGATCGTCCAGGTTCACCTTGTGCCGGTCGACCAACTGCAGCAGCGCCGTCACGGTGAACGTCTTGGTCACGCTCCCGATCCGCATGTGCAGATCCGGCGCCATGGCCTGGCCATTGCTCGGGTTGGCGAGCCCGAAGGACCGCACATAGTTACCGTCGGGCGTCCACAGTCCCACGGTCACACCCGGGATCTTCGCCTCCCGCATGATTCGCTGGACGACGGTGTCGAGTTGCCGCGTCACGCCAGGGGTGATGTCACGGACCTCGTCCGGGGACGCCGGTGTGGAAACGGACGGCGAGGGTTCCACCGACGCGGCGGGGCCACCGCATCCGGCCACGCTCGCGGTCGGCAGTGCGAACATCCCTGCCGCGGCAGCCGTCGCGGCCGCTCGACGCAAACGTATTCGGAAATGGGGCATGGAGAGACTCCCCACCATGCGAGGCCACGTTCCGCAACTCCGAGCGCGAGCGTTGCGTGCACACCCGTGTGAGTACGAGCGCGGGATGAACCTGTGTCCGCCTACGGCGCGACTGGACAGAAGCCGCAGGTCACGACAGTGCCATGGGACGCGGCCCGCAAGGTCTTGAACCTCCAGTATAGGAGCGCCCGCGCCCTGCCGCGCCTCGGCGCCCGGCGCAATCCGGTCGGCGCCGTCCAGGTGATTTCCTCAGCCTTGGGCCCTCAGCCCGGAGCCCCGGCCCTGTTGTCGACCTCGCGCCTGCCGGGCGACGCCTGGCCTGTCCCGCGGGCGGACGACGGGCGACGGGAGTTACGGCAGGGCCCGGCTCGGCGCCGCCGTGGTGGCGCGCACGGCCGTTACGAGGCCGAGCTCCTCCTACTCCTCCTGTGTGGCAAGGCGCTCACGACATGCCGCACCCTCGGCGCCGGAGGCGGCGGCCTGCCGGCCCTCTCCTGTGTATCGGCGGCCTCCTCGGCAAGCTGTGGGCATGGCCGCCCTCGTCACAGGCGCACTCCGGGCCCCCGCCACCGCAAAACTCTTGCCCCTCGAACTGTGCGGCCACTATGCCCTCGCCCTCCCCGCGGCCGTCACCACCCGCGCCCTCCTTCCCGCCCCGCGCCTCTGTGCCCGCCGCCGCGGCTGAGTGATGTCGTGGTTCCCGGTCACACGATGCGGTCACCGGGAATCGCATCAAGCCGTACGAAGGGGATCGAATTCCCCACTCGTCGGAAGGCGGCCGGGCTGCCGTCCACACGGAACCCCTTGAAGGCACAGAGGCGACGGGCCAGGCGTGGGTGCCCGGCGGCATAGCGAGTCATGATGTCGCCGCCTGTCTCTGGGGGCAGTAGGGAAGCGGTGGCGGCGTAACGGAGGTTGCCGAACTGGACCGTGGCCCACGGGAAGTGCCGCAGGCTCTGGTACCAGGCCGCAGCCGGCCCGAAGCCGGAGGCCACCGTCCAGCTGAGCCTGTCGTCGCTCCGTTCGTACGTGATCACTTCCAGTACGACGCGACGATGGAGCCCCGTGAGGTGACCGGTGTGGTGCAGCAGGAGCAGCCGTTTACCGAAGAGCGGCCCGAGCCCTGCCTGATAGAGGCGGACGGGCAGGCGTGCCACGAAGCTCCGCCCGCCGGTGGGAAGTTGCGGGCGCCCCTGGGGCGAGAACTGGTTCGTCATCGTTGCCTTCCGGGTCGGGAAGCCACAGCCCTCGTCCTCGGGAACGGGGCGACACGAGTGAGTCTTCGTCAGTGCAAAGTTTGCATAGTCTAAGACTCGGGGCGGGCTGCACCGGAGGACCGGCGGCTGCGGAGTGTCGAAGCCCACGGCGTGTGTCATAGGCGTTCACCTGTCCCGGCATTTCGAGGACCTGATGGGGAGCCGCAGGCAATTGGCGATAGAAAAGAGAGATGGCCGAGCGCGGAACCCCCACGAGGGGCATGGATGACGTGGATGCGGTGACCCGGGCAGTGCTCACCGCGTCGAGGGTGTTGGTCGCGGTGACCGCGCGGTCACTCGCCGAGGTCGAGGAGCGGGTGACCCTGCCGCAGTTCCGGATGCTGGTGGTGCTGTCCACGCGCGGCACGACCAAGCTCGTCACGCTTGCCGAACTGCTCCAGGTCGCCCCCTCGACCGCGATGCGCATGGTGGACCGGCTCATCGCGGCCGGCCTGGCCGATCGCCAGGCCAATCCCGACAACCGGCGGGAGACCCTGCTGCGGCTCACCGGCAAGGGACGGCACACCGTCGAGAACGTGACCGAGCGACGCCGTGCCGAGATCACCGCGATCGTCGAACGGCTCGCGCCCGGTCAGCGGAGCGCCCTCGTCGAAGCGCTCACCCTTTTGAACGACGCGGGCGGCGAGCCACCCGCAGACGCCCCGGAGCCGTACCCACTGGGGTGGGCCGACCCCTCGGCCGAGCGTCTCTGAGCGAACCGTGGCGCCGGACGGGTGTCCGGGATGCCGAGCGCGCCGCCACGACGACCTCCCACGCCAGCCGTGGCGGGCGCTGCCGCGGACTGGCTGGTGACGGCCCCCGTGGCCGGAAGACACCGCTGCGCGTCGTGAATCACCGTAGGGGCTGTGCCGCTGCGACTCCGGCCTTCAGCGTGGCTGGACCGGCGGGCGGGCGGCGACGACGCGACGGAAGAGGGCTTGCACGGCGGCGGTGATGCCGCTGTCGGTCTTGGTGTGGTGGCAGGGGCCGGTGTAGGCGTGGGTGAGGAAGTCGGCGGTGAGTTCGGGGTCGGGGACGTCGAACTCACCTGCCGCGTGGCCTTGTGCGAGGAGGGTGACGAGCAGGTCGCGGGCGGCGGTCATGGGTTCCTCGCCGGTGATGCCGCCAGGTTCGTGGAAGAGCCGGTGGTAGAGCTCGTGGTGGTCCTGTTCCGCAGCGATCCAGGCGGCGACGAGGCCGTCGAGGCGTTCGGTCCAGGTCAGTTCGGGCTGCTTCAGGAGAGCGGCGGGCCGCTGGAGCATGCGGTCCCACATCTCGGCCTGGAGGGCAGCCAGGAGCTCCTGCTTGGAGTCGAAGTAGAGGTAGACCGTGCCCTTGGCGACCCCGGCGCGGGTGGCGACCTTGCTGACGGTCAGTGCCTCGTAGCCGTCCTCCAGGAGCAGAGCGGCCGTGGCGTCGAGGATCTGGCGACGGCGGACATCGGGGGGCTGGAAGCGACCGGTGGGCTGGGCGGGGGCGGACTTGTCCGCGGACACGGTCTCTCCTTCGTCATGGAGGTGACTGACCGGTGGTCGGTCAGTCGGTGGCCTCCAGGGTGTCATGCGGCTTGCGGGCGATGACGATGACCGCGTGGTCCTCGCCGGGGTGCTGGATCCTCGGCACGACCTGCCGTTCGGCGCGCACGATGTCCAGGCCGAGGCCGGTGAAGGATTGGGTCAGCTCGGCGAGGGTGGCCAGTTCACCGGGGTTGCCCCAGTCGCAGGCTTCCTCGTCCCACTCGCCCATGGCCAGGGTCCCGCCCGGCGCGAGGGCCGAGGCCAGCGTGGCCAGCGTGGCAGTACGGGCGGGACCGCGGGGCGGCAGGGCGTAGGAGCTGAGGACGAAGTCGTAGGCGGCCTCGGGCTGCCAGGCGACGCTGTCGGCGACGGCGAGTTCGACCCGGTCGTCCAGGCCGCGGGCGCAGGCGCTGGCGCGAGTGGAGGCGATGGCGCGGGGCGCGAGATCCACACCGGTGACACGCCAGCCGCGTTCGGCGAGCGCGAGGGCGTTCCCGCCGGCGCCGCAGCCCAGATCCAGGGCTCTGCCCGGGGGAAGGCCGTCGGCAGGGGCGAGTAGCACCAGGTCGGGGTCGGCGGTGTCGCTGCCGTCGCCCGTGTAGAGGTCGTCCCACGCGAAGTCCGGGTACGAGGCCGCCCCGGACCCGTGGGCGTGGTGGGTGTCGTGGGTCACAGTTCCTCCGGCGGGAATGGAATCGGGCGAATGACCGTTGGTCAGTAGTATGACCGTCGGTCATTCGTTTTCGTCAAGTCCCTTCGGAGGCACCCCGTGGACCTCACCGACCAGTACGACACCGTGATCATCGGCGGCGGGCCCGCCGGCCTGACCGCCGCGCTGAGCCTGACCCGCTACCGCCACCGCACCCTGGTCATCGAATCCCCCGCCCCGCCGCGCAACGCCGCCTCCCGCGGCGTACACGGCCTCATCGGCCTGGAGGGAGCCACCCCCGCAGAGCTGCGCTCCCGTGCCTGGGAGGAACTGGGCCGCTACGGACTGGCCCAGCGGCTCGACGCCACCGTCGGCGAGGTCACGCCGCTGAACGGCGACGGATTCCACGTACGAGCGGACGACGGGACCACCGTCTGGGCCAGGAACGTCATCCTGGCCACCGGGGTTATCGACCAGCACCCCGACGGCGTGGAGGGTTTCGCCGCATGCTGGGGCCGCACGGTGATCCACTGCCCGTTCTGCATCGGCGAGGAGAACGCCGACCGCACCTGGGCCCTGGTCTCCGACGAACCTCTCTACCTCGGCATGGCCGCCACCGCCTTCCGCGCCTGGACCGGCGATGCCATCGCCATCGCCCCACCTTCACTGCCCGGCGCCGACGAACTGCGCCGGAGCCTGCGCGAGCAGGGCAGCGACCTCGTCCAGGGCGAGATCACCCGCCTGCACCACACCGACGGTGACCTGCACGCAGTGGAGCTGGCCGACGGTACCCGCCTGGAACGACAGACCCTGCTGTGGCCGCAGCCGCAGCAGCAGGTCCCGCTCGTCGAGCGCCTGGCCGCACAGCACGGCCTCGCTCTGAGCGACGGCTACGTCACCGTGGACGAAGGTCGCCAGACCAGCATCCCCGGCCTCTACGCCGCCGGCGACCTGACCGGCAAGACCTGGGAACAGGGAGCCGTCCCCGCCGTCACCGCCGGAAGCGCCGCCGCCGACGCCATCCACTTCGCCCGCCTGGCCTGACCGCCCCGTCCCACCGGAGCCCTCCGTGACCGAGCGGGACTTCACCGACTACATCGACCACATCGGCGGCCACTTCGGTGCCCGCACCGCCCTCTACCAAGCCGTGGCCGCCCACACCGGAGCCCGCCGCGTCCTGTATCCCGGCAGCTACCTCGACCTCGCCCCCTCCTACGTCTGGCCCGACGTCACCTACCTCGACGCCGACACCCGTGCCCGCAAAGCCTTCCATGGCCCCGACGCCACCACCCTCGCCGCCCGGCACAAGCACTACCCCGAGCAGTCCCGCGTCTCCTTCGTGCCGGGCGACTACACCCACACCCTCGCCCAACTGCCCGCGGCCAAGTGGGACCTGGCCATCTCCCTGTACACGGGCCCCGTCTCCGAACACGCCACCCGCTGCCTGCGCCCGCAAGGCTGGCTCCTGGCCAACGACAGCCATGCCGACGCCGGCCTCGCCCATCTCGACCCCCGCTACCGGCTCGCCGCCGTCCTCCACCACCGCTCCGGCAGCTGCCGCCTCACCACCGACGACCTCGACCGCTACCTGCAGCCCAAACGCCCGCCCCACCCCACCCGCGAACAACTCCACGCCGCAGGCAGAGGCACCGCCTACACCCACCCAGCCGACGCCTACCTCTTCCGCCTCCACCCCCACACGCAGGATCGTTAGACGCGCCCCGGCATCCCACCGGAACCCGGCAGACCGTTACCCTCCCCGCCCAGACCCGTACACACCAGAACCCGGGCGGGGAGGGTGACGGCCCCGCCCAGGTGCCAGGACCGTTCGCCGCGCAAACCTCGACGGTCTGGCGACCACCCGCATCTCTGGAGGGGAGTGATACGCACCGCAGGCCATACGGCGGCCAGCGCCCGGACCACGAACGTCACCAGGTGCACGGCCGCTGCCCGCGCTCGCCGCCAGGACCGTCCCACGGCCGTCTCCTTTCCCGGTTTCCTGTGCCCGGCGAGAGTGACGCCGCAGGGGCTCTCACCGCGGTGAACGGTCCTTCGACGGCGTCTGTGACGGCGTGTCGGCGATGACCACGGCGTACGTACCGACCCCGAGGAGGGCGCCGCCGGAAGCTTCCACACCCGCACCGATGAGCCGGCGGATGTGTCCGTCGGTAGTGTCGAACTCGATGTCCAGCAGCGGCCCGAGCTGTTGTCCCGACGCGGTCAGCAGCTGTTTGCCGAGCGGATCGGGGGCGTCGGTGGCCGCTGTGGATGCCGTACGGTCGGCGGCCGGCGAGACGATGACGGCATCCGGGCCGAACGCACGGATGTCCTCCCAGGCCAGGAGGTGCGCGTCCCCGTGCGGCTTCAGCCTCAGCGCGGCGATCCGGGCAGGCTCGGTGGCCAGGACGCAGCCGGTCATTGTGCCCACGGTCTCAGCGGTCGTGGCGTCCACTACCTTGCGCCCCTTGGCCTGTGCGAACATCATCAGCGGTTCTCTTCCAGCCGGGTGCTCAGTCGGTGTGCGGCTTCGGCGAGGCCGGCGAGATCCTCGGTCGTGTACTGCATCGCCATGCTGGGTACCACCACCGTCTCGCCCGACGCGGCGGTGTGCCCGGGAGCCGGCAACAGCAGCCGCTTCCGCCGTTTCCAGACGGAGCGGGACTGCTCGATCTCATACCCCACCACGCGGGCCCGCGCGTCGTCTCCCAGCTCGATGATCACGTCGGTGATGCGCCCAAGGGAAACACCCTCGTCGGAAATGACCTGTGCCCCGACCACATTCCCGCCTCCGGCGCCCGTTGCGGTCCCTGTGGCGACGTCCTCGGTGAGTGCGTTCTCGTCGCGGACCATCACCGCATCCTGACCCAGCGCGTACACGTCCTGCCACGCCAGAACCTGACGGAGCGGCCCAGAGAGCAAACGGCGCCCGCTGAGGGTGAAACAGCGGACGGCGGCGTCTTCGGACCCGAAGACGACGTCCTTGACCTGGGCGATATCGTCGCCCCCGAGAGTCACCACCGGCCGTCCGGTCACCGCTCGGGCAAACATCAGAGTGCTCATAGAAGCCGCCGCCCCCTCCTCCTTCTGCGGCCGGAGCGGCCCCGGGTGACGATGACCCCGCCACTGCGCCGCCGTGTCTGTACCACCAGCACGGTGACGGCGGCCAAGAGCAGCACCATCACGGCGAGTACCGCCCACATCCACCCGTCCACGGCCATACCTCCGATCCGGTTGCACGGGCCTCACAGGAGCTTCTCTTCAGCCTCCGCCGCCTCCACACCCCTGTCCACCAATACCGGCCGACGGGGGACGCGGACCGGGCGACGTTCGGATACTGCGGGCCGGTGCCGGGGATGGTGTCGGCGTTCGCGTTGGCGGTCTCTGCCTCGTACAGCCGTCGGTACTTGTTGTTCCTGAGTTTCAGCAGCAGGGATGCCAGGAGCGCGGAAGTCAGGGATCCGACCAGGACTGCGGCCTTGATGTGCTCGGCATCGGCCGGGGCCGGATAGGCGAGTTCGCCGATCAGCAGGGAAACGGTGAACCCGATGCCGGCCAGCATGGCCACGGCGATCACGTCCGCCCAGGCCAGGTCCGCGCTGAGGCGGGCGCGGGTGAAGCGGACGGCGAGGTAGCAGCCGCCGAAGACACCCAACACCTTGCCTGCCGCGAGTCCCAGGGCCACTCCCAGCGGCTCGGGCCGGCTGAATACTTGGCCCAGTGTGTCGCCGGAGACCGTGACTCCGGCGGCGAACAGGGCGAAGAGCGGGACGGCCACCCCCGCCGAGAGGGGGCGGACCAGGTGGGTGATCTGCTCCGCCGGGCGTCTGCCGCTCTCTCCGTCTTTGGTCACCCGCAGCAGCAGCCCCATGGCGACGCCCGCCACAGTGGCGTGGACCCCGCTGGCGTACGTCAGGCCCCAGATGATCAACGCGAGGGGCACGTACCAGTACCAGCCGTGCAGGCGCCGTTGGTCGTGCAGGTGGAAGAAGAGTGCCAGTCCGAGGACGGCGCCGATGAGGGCGGGCAGGTGGATGGTCGAGGCGTAGAAGAGGGCAATGACGAAGATGGCGCCCAGGTCGTCGACCACTGCCAGCGTGAGCAGGAAGGCGCGCAGCGCGGAAGGCAGATGCGTGTCGATCACCGCGAGGACGCCCAGTGCGAAGGCGATGTCGGTGGCCATGGGGACCGCCCAGCCGTTCCACGTGCCGCCCACGGACGTCGCGACGGCGCCGTAGACGAGCGCGGGTACCGCCATCCCGCTGATGGCCGCGACCACGGGCAGGATCGCCGTCCCGGGATGACGGAGTTCCCCGACCGCCAACTCGCGTTTGAGCTCGGCCCCGGCGACGAAGAAGAAGATCGTCAGCAACCCGTCGGCCGTCCAGTGCGCCACGGACAGGTCGAGGCCCAGTGCTTCGATACCGAAGTGGAAGTCCCGTACGGACACGTAGGCGTCGCTCGCGAAGCTGTTGGCCCACACCAGTGCCACGACAGCAGCGACCAGCAGCACCATGCCGCCCACGGTCTCCGTCCGCAGGGCGTCCGCCACAACGGCTCGTTCCGGCAGTGGGAGACGGCCGAGGAAAGTGCGGGGCTTGCGGTTCGCTGAGGGCATCCGGCTGGCCTCTCGTTGGTCGCGGCGGGGTGGCCGCGGTCATGCGACGGTGCGGCTGGTCACGCGGCCTGGAGGAGGTACTGCAACAGCCGTGTGGCGGTCACCACGCCGATCAGTCGGTCCTGGCCTGAGTCACCGGGCTCGACGACGGCGACAAGGGGCGTGCGGACGCGGGCCATGAGCTCCGCGATCTCCACGGCTGTGCTGTCGGTACCGGTGGTGGGGAGATACGGCTTGCCCACCGGCAGACAGTCGGCGACGCTCCGGCCCCTCAGCGCACGGCACAGGTGGTCGGCATGGGCTTCGTCGATCACCTCGGCCAGCAGGGGATCCTCCCGTACGTATCCGGGCACCAGCGTCCTGACCAGGTCGGACGCGGGCAGGATGGCGTACGGCCGCCCGGCGGGGTCGACCACCAGAACCCCGGGCAGACGCCGTTCCACCAGCAGCCGGACCGCCTCTACGGCGTCGGCGTCGCTGCTGACCGAGAGGTACGGCTCTGCGAGATCACGTGCGCGCATGGCATCCGCCCTCCGGGCGTTCGGTCGGCGAGCGGGGTGCGGGACTCCCCCGCGGGTGCCGGGAACCGGGTACGGCTCCGAATGAGGACGGCCACGGCAGGGGAGGAGCCGCGGGGCGTGCCCTGCTTGTCCTCGCCGGGCGGCGGCCTAGTGAAGATTCCGACGAGGATCAGGCCGATCAGAGCCAGGACGCCGAGGACTACGGCGGCCGTCCACCGCCAGTCCCGGGTCATACGGTTGCCGTCGGCGCGGTTGTCTTCCGCGGCTCGGCTGTCGTCGGCACCGGGGACGTCACGGGGCGGGGCCGGGGCCCGGTCGTCCACTTCGTCCTCGACCGGGAACTGGCAGTTCAGCGCGTCCAACCGCGAGGCCAGCTCCGGGTCGTCCAGGGCCAGGTGCCGCTCCATCTCCGCGAGGATGCGCCGGTCCTTCTTCGAGGGGTTGCTCATGGCCACCACCGTTCTCGCTGTTCAGGACTGCGGTGCCGGGCTCACCGGAGCGGTGGGCCGGTCCTGGGGCGCGCGGAGCATGTCGACCAGGCGGAGGACCTCCATCGGCAGCGGGAAGATCAGCGTGGAGCTCCGGTCGGACGAGACCTGCGCCATGGTGGACAAGATCCGCAGGTGCATGGCCGCGGGGTGGGCCTCCAGCCACTCCGCCGCATTCGCGAGGGTTTCGGCGGCCTCGAATTCGCCCTTGGCGTGGATGACCTTGGCCCGCCGGTCCCGCTCGGACTCGGCCTGGCGTGCCATGGCGCGCCGCATGGGCTCGGGCAGTTCGACGTCCTTGACCTCCACCAGGGTCACCTTCACGCCCCACGGGTTGGTCACGTCGTCGATGATCTGTTGCAGCCGCTGGTTGATCTCATCCCGGTTGATCAGCAGTTCGTCCAGGTCGACCTGGCCGAGGATGCTGCGCAGGGTGGTCTGCGCGATCTGCGAGGTGCCCTTGATGTGGTCCTCGATGGCGACGACCGAGCGGTTGGGGTCGACGACGTTGAAGTAGGTCACGGCGTTGACCCGTACGGTGACGTTGTCCTTGGTGATGACGTCCTGCGGCGGGATGTCCATCGTGACCGTGCGCAGCGAGACGCGGAACATGCGGTCGACCACGGGGATGATGAAGAACAGGCCCGGTCCCTTGGCTCCGATGAGCCGTCCTAGACGGAAGATCACACCACGTTCGTACTCGGGCACGATCTTCACAGCGGCCATCAGGAGCAGGAGCAGAACCGCGGCGGCGAAAACGATGCCCAGGACTCCGGCACTCATGATCATTCCTCCTGTTCGGTAGCCTGCGCCCGGCGGGGCTCGGCGCTTTCGACGATCAGCTCAAGGCCGTCGCGGCCGACGACGCGGACGCGCTGTCCTTCGGTCAGGGCCGCGTCCCGCCCGCGCACCGTCCACCACGCGCCGTCGAGCAGCACCTGACCGGTGCCGCCGCCGGCGCGGCGGACCACGGCCTCGCTGCCCAGCAGTCCCTCCTCTCCCGTGGTGGCCGGGGCACGGCGGGCACGCCATGCCAGACGCCCGGCGAGGACGGAGCCGCCGCCGACCACCACGGCGGCCGGCCAGAGCACGGCGGGGTCCACACCCAGCTCGCCGCGGAAGAGCAGAACTCCGGCGAATGCGAGGGCGACGGTGCCTCCGGCGGCGAAGACACCGACACCCGGGGTGAGCACTTCGGCGACGAACAGCGCGGCGGCCAGAGCGAGGAGCAGCAGGCCCGCGGCGTTGAAGGGCAGCACACTCAGTGCGACGAACCCCAGGACGAGCAGAACGACGCCGATGACGCCGCCGAGTCCCATGCCAGGGCTGGCCAGCTCGTAGATCACGGCCAGCGTGCCGATCGACAGGAACACAAAAGCCAGTTCGGGACTGGCCAGCAGCTGCCGCACCTCGCCGAAGAAGCCCAGCTCGTGCTCCACCACCGGGGCACCGGCCGTACGCAGAACGACCTCGCGCTGCTCCCCGGCCGGCCCGACGACGACACGTCGGCCGTCCACCTCGCTCAGCAGCGCCTGACGGGACGAGGCCACCAGGTCGGCCACATCCCTCCGCACGGCTTCCTGGCCGGAGATTGCCGTGCCCTCCCGCACCATGGCGCGGGCGAAATCGGTGTTCCTGCCGCGCTGCTCGGCGATCGAGACGGCGAAGGCGACCGCGTCGTTGACCACCTTCTCGCTCGCCTCCTCCCCCTGGCCGGTGACCGGGGTGCCGGCGCCGATATGGGTGCCCGGGGCCATCGCGGCGACGTGCGCCGACATCGCGATATAGGCGCCGGCCGACGCGGCACGCGCCCCGGACGGGGTGACGTAGACGATGACCGGCACCGGTGAGCCAAGGAAGTCCTGGACGATCTCCCGGGTGGACTGGAGCAGCCCGCCCGGCGTGTCCATCTCGACGAGCAGCGCGGTGTGGCCTTCGCGCTCAGCCGTCCGGAGCCCCTCCGCCAGGTGATCGGCGACGACGGGCGTGATGGTGCCCTCGACCCGTGTCACCAGTACGGTCTGCTGCTGCGCCGCGCCCGCGGCAGGAGCGGCGAGCAAGCAGGCCAGCACCACCAAGAGGACCTGGGTGAACCTCCGCAGCGGTGAAGCGGGACGGCTTCGGGGCACGGCGTCGCACCCCCTTCGGCCCGAGTGCGACGTTCTGTCCTTGGCGCGACGTTCGGCCTGTGAAGGGCCTGCGAACCCTTACGAGCCTTTACTCAGGGATTACCCCCAGAGGTTGGCCGGACTCCCGTCGGAGGCGGCAATGGGCGGTCGTCTTGAGGCGGCATATTTTGCCGCATTCCGGCAAAATATGCCCATGGTGACGGGACGCCGCGCCCCCCATCCCCTGCCCGCCGCACCAGGCACCACGGGGCCCCTTCCCGGTGCCGCAGACCCTGCGGGCGGGCAGACCACGCCGCCGCCCGCCGATCTCGACCGTTATCTGGAACAGCTCGCACGGGTCTCCGCCACCCGATGCGGCCTGCCCGACGCGTACCTCCAGGACCTGCATCAGCTGGCGGCCACCGCGGCGGCCCAAGGCACCTCCCTGCGGACCCTGGTCGCCGCGCTCCTCACCCCGGCCTGCCGCGCCTGGCCGGACCTGCCCGGCGCCCGTCAGGCGCGGGATCTCCAAGACCTCCGGGACGTTGCCACAGCGCTCATGCGGGCGATCAGCGAGACGACCCTGGCACTCACCGAGGGGTACGAGACCGCGCACCGAGCGGCCATCCGCGGCGAAGAGGCCACCCGACGCGAGTTCGTCGACGACCTCCTCGAAGGTCCCGCCAACCTCGGCCGGATCGCCGAACGCGCCGAGCGCTTCGGGCTCCGGCTGGTCGGCCCGCACACCGTCAGCGCCGCTCGCGCAGCCGACCCGTTCGGCGCCGGCGACCCCGCGACCCGCTACGTCGAGGAAGCGCTGACCGCCCGGTTCAGCGTGCACGACGTACTGATCACCACCAAGGACTCCCTCCTCGTGTGCGTCTCGCCCGGCGCCGTGCCCGAGGTCCCGCAACACTTCGCCACCGCCGTGCGCCACGCCGTCGGGGAGCGGTACACCATCGCCGTCAGCCGCCCCCGCCCCGGCGCCGGCGGCATCCTCCGCTCCTACCAGGAAGCCCGCAGCACCCTCGACCTCGCCGCCCGACTGAACCTGACCGCCCCGGTCATCGACGCCTCCGACGTGCTGGTCTTCCAGGTCCTGGGGCGGGACCACGCGGCCATCACCGACCTGGTGGCCACCGTCCTCGGCGGGCTACAGGCGGCACGCGGCGGCCCCCGGACGCTGCTGGACACCCTCACCACGTACTTCGCCAGCGGCTGCCTCAAGGCCACGACAGCCCGCCGCCTGGGGCTGAGCGTCCGCACCGTCGGCTACCGCCTCAGCCGCATACAGCAGCTCACCGGCCACGACCCGACCAACCCCGACCAGCGCTACATCCTCCAGACCGCCGCACTCGGCGCCCAGCTCCTGGACTGGCCGGACCGCCCCCTTCAGCCCACCGATTGACCGACCTGCTGTCCTACCTCGCCATCCCGATCGGGCAACTGTGTGTCTGGTGCCTCTTCCGAGCCGGCCCGTGAATGAGCCTCGCGCCGGCGCTGCGCACGGTTTTCACAGCGCCTTGTCTCAGGCCGTAGGTGGCGCACTGCCCTCGTACACGTCGATGACACGGCGCAAGCCCAGCTCCTTGAGGGTGCCGCGTACCTGGGGACCGGCATGGGTGGCGATCAGCCGCGTACCGTGCCGGCGTGCAGCCCGCAGTGCCATGAAGAAGGCCGTGCTGCCATCCCTGCTGAGGTGCTTTACCCGGGCGAGGTCAATCTCCAGGACAGGGGGACCGGAGCTGAGGGCCTTTTGGAGGGCCGCCCCGATGTACTCGGCGTTCTCGCTCGTGACCTTCCTGGGCAGCCGCACGATGACATGGTCCGGGCCGGAGGGCGCCTCGTCTGCGTGGCGCCGGAACGGATGCAGCAGCCGGCTGTCTGACCACGACAGCCGTCGATGTCCGTCACCTGGGCGAGCAGCGGGGTCGTCGTCCGGCATCCGGGCTCCAGGGCAGGGGACGGCTGACTGCCGACCAGACTTCCCGGCGCACCTGACCGTGAGCTTAGGCGCGGCTCCTTCCGACCGCTGCCTGGGCGGGTAGGAGCTGGGCGGTTCGGCCCAGGGCCGGCGCGCCGCTGGTGGTGGTTCCTCAGCCCGCGCTGGTCTTGGACGCGGCCGGGCGTGGAGCTCGCCGCGGGGGAACGGCGCCTGCAAGGCGGGTGAGGAGGGGGCCCGCGATGGCGAGGATGAAGACGTAAGCGGTGACCAGCGGGCCGAGCGTGTCGTGCGTGGTGCCGACGAGTCCGACGATGACGAGGGAGAACTCGCCTCGTGCGATGAGTGCCGTTCCGGCGCGCAGCCTGCCTCGCGGCCCCACCTTGTCGCGTGCTGCCGCGTACCGGCCGGCGAGTACTTTCGTGGCGAGGGTGACCGCAGCCAGGGCGAAGGCCGCGGGAAGCGCGGGCGTCAGCTCCTCGGGGGTGACGGACAGTCCGATGGCGAGGAAGAAGACGGCGGCGAACAGGTCGCGCAAAGGGCTCAGCACGGCCCGGCTGCGGGTCGCGGTTTCGCCGGTGAGGGTGAGCCCGACGAGGAACGCACCCACCGCGGCGGAGGCGTGGACGAATTCGGCCAGGGCGGCCACGATGAGGGTCAGGCCGAGCACCCGCAGCAGGAGCTGTTCCGACTCAGGGTGCGAGAGCAGCCGGCCGAGGTGGTGGCCCCATCGGTACGAGGCGGCGAACGCGGCGAGTACGGCGCCGACCGCGGCGAGAACGCCGAGAGTGGCCTGCCACCACTGGCCGCCGGAAGCGAGTACCGCGAGCACGGGCAGGTAGGCGGCCATGGCGACGTCCTCCATGACCAGCACCGCCAAGACGGCCGGTGTCTCCCGGTTGCCCAGTCGGTGCAGGTCGGCCAGGAGCCGGGCGATGATGCCCGAGGAGGAGATGTACGTGGCGCCGGCCAGGGCGAGGATGCCGATGCCGTCGAAACCGAGGAGCCATCCCGCCAGCGCGCCCGGGGTGGCGTTCAGGATCAGGTCGGTGACGGCGGACGGTACGTGCCGCCGCATGCCGGCCGTGAACTCCGTCAGGGAGAACTCCAGCCCGAGCGTCAGCAGCAGCAACACGACCCCGATCGACGCGCCGGTCTCGACGAACGCACCGGCGGCGGGGACGGGGGCGATGCCTCCTTCGCCGAGGGCCAGACCGGTCAGCAGGTAGAGCGGAACGGGCGAGAGGGTGAAGCGCCGTGCCAGCGTCCCGAGTGCGCTGAGGGCGGCGAGGATGATGCCCAGTTCCAGCAGCAGTGCGACCGGGGTGTGCACGTTCAGCCCTGGATGATCTGTTCCACGCCGGCGATGCCCTCGTGGGTACCGATCACCACGAGGATGTCCCCTTGTCGAAGCGTCTCCTGGGGAGCGGGTGACGCGATCACGTCGTTGCCGCGGACAATGGCGACGATCGACGCTCCGGTCCGAGTCCGCGCCCGGGTGCTGCCCATCGGCTGACCGTCATACGGGCTGCCGGCTCGTACCTCCACCTGCCCGGACCGCAGTCCCGGCACCTCCTTGGTGAGGTCTGCGAACCGCTCGGCGATGCGCGGCGCCCCCAGGATCTCGGCGACCGTGTCCGCCTCCTCGGTGTTGAGCTGGAGCACTGTCCGGGCCGCGTCCGGATCCTCGGCCGTGTAGACGACCAGTTCGAAGTCCCCTGTCCGCCGTGCCACCACGCCGATCCAGTCGCCTTGGTGGTTGGTGAACTCGTAACGCAGCCCGACGCCGGGAAGGAGTACCTCGGTGACGTCCATGGGCCCATCCTGCAAGCGGGCGGCGGGAACGGCGCGCGTGGAGGGCCACGTGGAGCACAGGTGGTCGGCGCTCGGCTCTGGGACCGGCCCGCACAGGATCTCCGAGGTCAGGACATCCGCGGGCCAGGGCCGGGGGGCCGCCGTCCCAGAAGCTCGGCGAGGCCGCGGCGGGTTGCGGCGAGGACGACGCGGTCCTGCGCTCGCAGCACATAGCCGGGGTGCAGGTCCCACAGCAGTCCGCCCGCGGTCCGGTCGCCGTCGTCCGGGCGGGCCGCTGCCAGATCGGGACGGCGTTCGGCGGGCTCCGCGGTGTCCAGGGCGATCACGCGCCATGCGCCGGGCCGGAACGCCTCGGCGACGGTGCGGCCCTCGAACTGCGGATGGCCGGCGACGACGAGCGCGGCGAACAGGAGCACCTTGCGCTCGACGGGGATGGCACCGAGGATCTGGCGGCCCATCATCGCCCCGGCGAACGCGGGTGCGGCAAGGGTGGAGACGCTGCGGCTGCGGGTGAGGGCCTCGGGGTGTGCGGCGCGCAGGGTGCGGTAGACGGCGGTGGCGAAGTCGTCGTCGTACAGCCGCAGGGCCACCCGCAGATCCGGATTGACGCTGCGGGCGTACAGCGCCGCTTCGAGATTCGTGGTGTCTGCACTGGTCAGGGCAAGCAGCGCGTGGGCCCGATGGACTTTGGCCGCCTCCAGGACCCCCTCCTGTGTGACGTCCCCCAGCACGACCGGCACGCGCAGACGCCTGGCGAGCGGGACGCCCCGCGCCTCCGGGTCCTCTTCCACGCACACCACGGGGATGTCGAGCTCGCGCAACCGGGCCAGGACGCGGGTGCCGATCTTGCCGAGACCGAGCAGCACGACATGCCCGGACAGCCCGCGCGGCGGACGGAGCAGCGCGTGAGCTCCACGGAACGCACCGAGCGCCTCCAGAGATGCGGCCACGAGGACCGGCAGGAGCGCGAGACCGACGAGCCCGGTCAGCAACTGCAGCACCTGGCGGGCCACCGGCTCGCCGACGGCAGGGTCACCGATGGCGAACAGGTCGAGCAGCGTGACGTAAGAGGCATGCAGGGGGTTGTCGCCGGTCGTGAGCCAGGCGACGACGGCCAGGGCGACGACGGCCGCGGCGACACCAGCGAGCGCCCAGCGCAGCCGCCGCGAGAAGATCTCACCGAGTGGGGCGCCGCGGCCGGCAAGGCGGCGGAGCGGTGCGGGTGGCCCGGCGTACGAAACGGCCTCCAGCGCCACCGTTCCCCGCCCGGCAGCGGCCCCGACGGCGGCATCGTCGGGCAACAGCAAAGGCCCTTCGACGCCACTGCGCTCCGACCCCTCCGCGCCCGCCGGGTCGTGGGTGGTCGACGACAGCAGGGCGAGGGTGGCCAGCCCCGGGTCGGGGACCTCACCCCGGCCGGGCGGCGAGTGCTCCACGGCACGCAGCAGCAGTCCGTCGGCCTGGACGACCTTGCTCGTACCGGCCACGGCGGTCGCCGCCAGCGCCGGAGCGGCGGTATCCGCGTCGGACAGCACCGTGGTGGAGGCGTCCAGCGTGGCCGGGTCCAGGCCGGGCGTCGTGACCATCGCGGCCTGGTCGAGAAGCTCCTCCAAGTGCTGGCCCAGCTTGCGGTTGTAGAGCCGGATCACCAACCGCAGCCGGGGATTGATCCGACGGGCGGTCAGCGCCGCACGGATGTTGGTCTCGTCGTCGTCATACACGAGAGCCAGCGCGGTGGCCCGCTGCGCCCCGGCCTCCCGCAGCGCCTCCTCCGACGGCTCCGCTGCCTCCATCTCTCGTACAGGAAGCAGGATTTCGCCACTCGGGCCGACCTCGCCGCCGCCCTCTGTGCGCGCGAGGGCGGCCGACATGCGCCCGAGCAGCACTGACGGCCGGATTCGGTTCGGTGTCACGGCGGGCTGCTCGCCCCCGGTGGCGCGAGAGGGCGGTACGAGGAGCGTCACCCGCTCCCCGTAGACATCGTGCAGTTCCGCGGCGAGTCGCCGGGCCAGTGCGTCGTCTCCGCACACGACCATCTGCCCAGGGGGCGCGACTGGTTGGACCTGCTGGGGAAGAGAGGAAGTCACATTCCCAAGACTCCTTGTGGGCAAGGTCCGGTTGCGTCGCGGGCTGAACCCAGGCAGTACACCAGCCGGGCTTCGCCGACGCCTGCCGCCAGGCCGACGTCCGCCAGTCCATCAGCGCGATCGGCAGCTCGGCGGACAATGCGCTCGCCGAGTCGTTCAACGCGACGTTCAAACGCGAGACTCTTCAGGGTCGAAAGCACTGGTCCAGCGAACGAGAGGCCCGTCTTGGCGCGTTCCGCCGGCTGCACCGCTACAACACCCGACGCCGTCATTCCCACCTCGGACAACGGAGTCCCATGGCCTACGAGACAGCACTCGACACAACATCAACTACCCTGGCTCAAGCCTGCATAGCCCGTGTCCAAGACTCCGGGTCAAGGCCCCTTCTCCCGCTTCTCGTAGCTTGGGCAATGCCGCAGTGCATTGCCGCCGTGTCGGTCGACGTCGTACGGTCCCCAGGTCTCGACCCGTCGATTCCGTTTGGAGCTCGCCGCGTGTCTCCTGCAGGAACAGCGCCTCATCGAGCCGCGCAGCTGACGGCGCTGGTGTTGCCAACGCTCTTCATTTCCCAGTCGGTCGGCGCTCTACTGCCTTATCTGCCGCTCATGGTCGTTGCCGCGGCGACGGGGCTGGCGTTCGATCTGTATCTGCATGACCGGCCGCTTGGCCCCGGTGCATCGTGGGACAGCGTTGCTGTTGAGGTGACGACGCGGCAGCTTCTTCGGGACATTCTGACTCTGGTCGGTCTTCTGCGGACGGGGATCCTTGATCTCCTTCCGGGGCAGGCGCTGATACTGGTCGCTTTCCTGCTCTTCTACGGCACCCACTTCGTGTGCCAGGCGGTCGCGGTGCTGGTCCGCAGGACCCGCAGCCTGCCGTTCGTGACCCGCAACATCGACGC